>NZ_RZTI01000042.1:1170-42590 GCF_003997275.1 Mesorhizobium sp. M6A.T.Ce.TU.002.03.1.1 | reverse complement strand
GGCGAAACGGTCAAGGACAAGGGACCGCAAGTGATTGCGGCCTTGGCGGCGGCCGAGATCATGACGGCGCTGGCCGCTCACGCCGTCGCACCAGCGGCTCCGCACCCCGCCTCTCGTGGCAAGGCGATGGCCGGCTGACGGCTAACATACTGCCGAGCTGCATTTTTCGTGCAGGCGCGCTTCCATAGCGTGCTGCTCAGATCGGCCGCTTCAGGCCCAGATGGTCGCGCAAGGTGCGGCCTTCGTACTCCGTGCGGAACAGGCCGCGCCGCTGCAATTCCGGCACGACGAGCGCGGCAAAGGCATCGAGTTCACCGGGAAACCAGGACGGCATGACGTTGAAGCCGTCAGCGGCGCCGCCCTCGAAGCGTGCCTCGAGCTCGTCGGCGATCTGAGCCGGCGTGCCGACGACGCGCCAGTGGCCGCGCGCGCCGGCGAAGTGGCGCGCAAGCTGGCGAATGGAGAGCTTGTCCCGGCGCGACTGATCGACGACGAGAGCTTGCCGGCTCTGCATGCCTTCGCTGGCCGGCAGCTCCGGCAATGGTCCATCGATGGGATAGCGCCACAGATCGGAAATGCTGAGATAGCTGGAAAGCAGCGCGATGCCGACATCGTCGGGGATCAACTCCTGCAATTCCTCGTATTTTTCCTGCGCTTCAGCCTCGGTTGCCGCCACGATCGGTGCGACGCCCGGCATGATCTTGATATCATCAGGCTCGCGCCCATAGGTCGCCAGGCGACCCTTGAGATCCTCGTAGAAGGATTTCGCCTCCTCGAATGTCTGCGCCGCTGTGAACACGACGTCGGCGGTGCGGGCGGCAAGGTCCCGGCCAACGTCCGAGGCGCCGGCCTGAACCATCACTGGCGCGCCCTGGGGGGAGCGCGGCAGGTTGAGCGGGTCGCGAACCGAAAAGCTCTGGCCGTCGTGACCGGATCCGGAAGCCCCATCGAGCTTGCCGTGCCAAAGTCCGGTGACGACTTCGGCGAATTCACGCGCGCGCTCATAGCGATCGGCGTGCGGGCGCAGGCCGGTCGAGCCGAAATTGGCGGCTTCGATGTGGCTGGCGGAGGTAACCAGGTTCCAGCCGGCTCGGCCGCCGCTCAGATGGTCGAGCGACAAGAAGGTCCGCGCCAGCCCGTAAGGCTCGTTGTAGCTCGTCGATGCCGTGGAGACGAGACCGATGTGGCTGGTCTGGACTGCGAGAGCCGAAAGCAGGCTGATCGGCTCGAAGCCGATCGAGCGCGAGGTCTGGCTAGCGATATTGACATTGGCCTCGCGCACGCCGGCAGCGTCCTCGCAGAAGATCATGTCAAACTTCGCCGCCTCCGCCGTCCGCGCCAGCTGGATGTAATGGTCGATATCTACACCCGCCGTCACATGCGCCTGCGGATGGCGCCAGGCCGCGATATGGTGGCCTGTTGCCCACAGAAAGGCGCCAAGCTTCATCTGACGTCGATGGGCGGTCATAGTTCATCTCTCCCAGCAAGTCCGAGATCGGAGCGAAGCGTCGCGCCGGGATAATCCGATCGAAGAAGGCCGCGGCGACGAAGCTCCGGCAGCACGAGGTCGACGAACTCGTCGAACACAGCCTCAACCGGCGGCATGACTATGTTGAAACCGTCGCAGCTTTTTGATCGGAAGGGCTCTTCGAGCCTGTCCGCGATAATCTCCGGCCCAGCGGCCGTTTCAGCACCAGGCGCGACGTTCATCAGCGCCTTTATCGCGTCCGGACTGCGCCCGACCGCAAGCGCGCGGCGCTTCAGATCATCAGCGTTCGCGCCCGCTGGCTCGTCAAGCAGGATGACATCGGCGAAGCGGGCGGCGATGTCCATGTCAGCCTCCGACAGGCCAGACATGACGAGCACCGGCATATCCTGCGGCGAGCGTGCAACGTTCAGCGGTCCGCGCACAGAGAAAAACTCTCCCTTGTGGTCGAGCAGGTGCATCATTTCGGGATCGAAGAAGCGGCCGCCGCTTTTGTCGAACAGCAGGGCATCCGTATCCCAACCTTGCCACAAGCCCTGCACGATGCCGATGAATTCCTCCGCACGTCGGCGGAAGTCGTCGCCGGAAAACCCCTCTGGCCGGCTGAAATTGGCTGCCTCGCGCGGATTGGGGACCATGCTAGCGTTCCAGCCGGCGCGGCCGTGGCTGATGATGTCGAGCGAGGCAAAACGGCGCGCCAGATTGTAGGGTTGATGCGCGACGGTCGAGGCCGCGGCGACGAGGCCGATCCTGCTGGTCACCGTCGCCAGCGCCGCCAGCAGGGTAGTCGCTTCGAAGGGCACTTGCCGGTTCGGCGCGTCGCCGCGTGCAACCAGCTCGGAATCGGCAAGAACCACCATGTCCAAGCCGGCTGCTTCGGCCTTTTGCACGAACCGGGCCAGAAGGCTGAAATCCGGGCCGGCATCGGACGGATGGGAAGGCGCGGCTTCCGGAACCAGTGAAACGGCAAGATGCATTGTGGCGCCGTCGGCCATCGGTCTTCCCTGGTGAGTGAGATTCCGCAGGAATTATCTTCACCAGCTGGACGGAAAGCAACCGGCCAGCCACGCATCATTTGCCGGCCAGAATATCCTTGATCAGCCGCTGACAGCGCTCGGCCATGAAGTCGAGCAACAGCCGCACCTTCGGGTCCTGCAGCTTCTTGTGCGGATAGACGGCGGCGAACTGCACCGGCGTCGGCGGCGTGTCGGACAGGATCACCTTCAGCCGCCGGTCGCGGATGAACGGCTCGACCTCGAATCGCGGCTTGTTGATGATGCCGCGGCCGGACAGCGCCCAGCCGGTCAGCACGTCGCCATCGTCCGTGTCATAGGGTCCGTGCACTTCGAATTTCCGCGGGCCGTCGGCCGTCTGCAGCGTCCAGACGTATTCGCGCGCGCCGGAATAGCGCAGCATCAGGCAGTCGTGCTTCTTGCCGATCAATTCCTGCGGCTCGGTCGGCTCGCCACGCGCCTCCAGATACTTCGGTGCCGCCACCAGCACCCGTTCGCACTCCATGATGCCGCGCATCCTGAGGCTGGAATCTTCGATGATGCCCAGCCGGAAGGCGACGTCGATGCCTTCCTTCATAATGTCGACATTGTGGTCTGAAAGTCTCAACCGAACCTCGATATCAGGATATTTGTCGTGGAAATCGGGGATGCCCGACGCCACCAGCCGGCGGCCGAGGCCGAGCGGCGCTGTCACTTTTATGGTGCCGCGCGGCTGGCCGGATAAGGCGCTGACCGCAGCCTCCGCCTCGGTGACCGCCTCCAGCACCTGCTTGGCGCCGGAGTAGAACACGGTGCCGTGCTCGGTCGGCATCAGCTGCCGGGTCGTGCGGTTGAACAGCCTGACACCAAGATGCTTCTCAAGCTCCTTGATGCGGTTGGAGGCGACCGCCGGCGAGATGCGCATGTCGCGGCCCGCCGCCGACAAATTGCCGAGTTCGACGACGCGGACGAAGACGGCGATGTTGTCGAGGTAGGCCATGCGGGTTTCGGGGCTCTCATGCAGCTGCGTGTAACGAGCCTAGTATTTTCCAATTTTTTTTGAAAGTCATCGTGCAGCTCGGCCCTTTCCGTTTGCGCTCCAGCCCGTAAAGTCACCCAATCGGCAGGGACGACCTTTCAATGATGGATTTCGCGATTTTCTGGGACTGGCTGAGCTTCGCCGTGCGTTGGCTGCATGTCGTCACCGGCATCGCCTGGATCGGCTCATCCTTCTATTTCGTCGCGCTCGATCTCGGCCTGCGCCAGCGTCCGGGCATGCCCGCCGGCGCCTTCGGCGAGGAATGGCAGGTGCATGGCGGCGGCTTCTATCACGTGCAGAAATATCTGGTGGCGCCGGCCGAGATGCCTGAGCACCTGACTTGGTTCAAATGGGAATCCTACGCCACCTGGCTGTCGGGCTTCGCCATGCTGTGCGTCGTCTACTATGCCGGGGCGGACCTGTTCCTGATCGATCCCAATGTCCTCGCCATGTCGGTGCCTACAGGCATCTTGCTGTCGCTGGCGACGATCGGCGTCGGCTGGGTGGTCTATGATCTCTTGTGCCGCTCGCCGCTCGGCAAAAGCGACACCGGCCTGATGCTGGTGCTCTACGCCGTGCTGGTGTTCATCGCCTGGGGTCTTACCCATTTGTTCACCGGCCGCGCCGCCTTCCTGCATCTTGGCGCCATCACAGCGACGATCATGTCGGCCAACGTCTTCATGGTCATCATCCCGAACCAGAAGATCGTCGTCGCCGACCTGATAGCCGGCCGCAAGCCCGACCCGAAATACGGCAAGATCGCCAAGCAGCGCTCGCTGCACAACAATTACCTGACCCTGCCTGTTTTGTTCCTCATGCTGTCGAACCACTACCCGCTGGCCTTCGGCACTGAGTTCAACTGGGTGATCGCCTCGCTGGTGTTCATCATCGGCGTGCTGATCCGGCATTATTTCAACACCATGCATGCGCGCAAGGGCAACCCGACCTGGACTTGGCTGGCTGCCGCCGTCCTGTTCGTCGTCATCATGTGGCTGTCGACGGTGCCGAAAGTGCTGACCGGCGAAGCCAAGGCGTCCTCGGCGGCACAAATCTATGTCGCCTCGGCGCATTTTCCCGCCGTGCGCGACACAGTGCTTGGCCGCTGCTCGATGTGTCATGCGCAGGAGCCGTCCTACGAGGGCATCTATCACGCGCCAAAAGGTGTGATGCTCGACACGGACGCCGATATCGCCGAGCAAGCCCGCGAGATCTACCTGCAGGCCGGCCGCAGCCACGCCATGCCGCCCGCCAACGTCACGCAGATTACCGACAAGGAACGGGCACTGCTGGTGGCATGGTTCGAGGAGGCGGAGAAATAAGCATGATCAGCACACTCCTGCGCGGCCGCACACTGTCCTTTCTGCGCTGGCCTGAGACCGTCGACGACCATCCCGCCTGGCGCTACGAGGAGGACGGCGGCCTGCTGATCCGCGACGGCAGGATCGCAGCCGCCGGCACCTATGCCGAGGTCGAGAAAAAGGCTGATGAAGGCGCAAAAAAGATCGATCACCGCCCACATCTGCTGCTGCCGGGCTTCATCGACGCGCATGCGCATTTTCCGCAGATGCAGGTCATCGCCTCCCATGGCGCGGAACTGCTCGACTGGCTGAACACCTATACTTTTCCTGAGGAAACCAAATTCCAGAACGCCCAGCATGGCCGCCGCATTGCCAGGCTGTTTCTCGATGAGGTGGTGCGTCACGGCACGACGACAGTCGCCGCCTATTGCTCGGTCCACAGGGAGTCCGCCGAAGCGTTCTTCGCCGAGTCGCATGACCGCAACATGCTCAACATCGCCGGCAAGGTGATGATGGACCGTAACGCGCCGGAGGGTGTGCTCGATACAGCGCAATCGGCTTATGACGATAGCAAGGCGCTGATCGCCGATTGGCACGGCAAGGGACGCCAGCATTATGCCATCACGCCGCGCTTCGCCATCACCTCGTCGCATGAGCAGTTGGAAATGGCGGGCGCGCTCTGCCGCGAATATCCTGATCTGCACATGCAGACGCACCTGTCGGAAAACCACGCCGAGATTGCCTTTACGCTGCAGCTCCATCCAAAGGCGCGCGACTATACCGACGTCTACGAGCACTACGGGCTGCTCGGGCGCAAAAGCTTGTTCGGCCACTGCATTCATCTGTCGGAACGCGAGGCGGATTCGCTTTCGGATTCAGGCTCGGTGGTGGTGTTCTGCCCGACCTCGAACCTGTTTCTCGGCTCGGGCCTGTTCGATTATCAGCGCTACCGCACGCGAGACAAAGCTCTCCGCATCGCGGCCGCCACCGATGTCGGCGGCGGCACCAATTACTCGATGCTGCGCACCATGGACGAGGGCTACAAGGTGATCGCGCTGAACGGCGAAAAACTCAACCCGTTCCAGTCGTTCTGGCAGCTCACCCGCGGCAATGCCGAGGCGCTGTCGGTCGTGGAAAGAATCGGCACGCTGGACCAAGGCAGCGATGCCGATATCATCGTGCTCGACGCCCGCGCCACGCCGGCGATGCGGCTGCGGATGGAGACGGCGGACACGCTGGCGGAGGAATTGTTTATGCTGCAGACGCTCGGCGACGACCGCGCCGTGCGCGAAGTCTATGTCGCCGGGCGGGCGGCGAAGAGCGATATGGCGGTTTAGCTATCCCGCACGTTCCGTCTTGACCGGGCGGCAGCCATCGGTCAAAGCCTGCAGCGAAGTTGACAGGGGAACGACATGGCCGTTGCGGACGACATCGCTCTGATCAAGAAACAGGAAGCCACGCTTGTCTTCCCCATCTTCGACGAGGCTGTCGCCTTCAAGATCGGCTCGGCGATCCGCGACCGGGCGCTAGCCGAAGACCTGCCGATCATCGTCGACATCAGGACCTTCGACCGGCCGCTGTTCTATGCAGCGATGCCAGGCTCGAATGCCTCCAATCCGGACTGGGCGCGGCGCAAGACCAACGTCGTGCGCCGGTTTTTGAGAAGCACCTACCGCATGGTGCTGGAGCAGCAGCGTCCCGACCGCAGCTTCAAACCCGGTGAGGGGCTCGACATATCAGACTATGTGCTGGCCGGTGGCGGCTTTCCCATAACGGTCAAAGGTGCCGGCGTGATCGGTGTGATCGCGGTCTCGGGCTTGCCGGAGCGCGAGGATCACGGCGTCGTCGTCGATGCGCTTTGCGCCCACCTAGGTATCGATGCGCGCGAGCTTGCGTTGCCGCCGGAAGCAAAATCTTGACGTTGGCGGCGCCCCTCATCCGCCTGCCGGCACCTTCTCCCCGCATAGTGACGGGGAGAAGGGAAGCGCTCCAACGCTGGCGACCCCCTCTCCCCGTCTCTATACGGGGAGAGGGTAAGGATGAGGGGCAGCGGCAGCGGTGGGAAAACTGCATCGACGTTGGTGCCGGCGCAGTATGACCGTGCTCGACCCGAAACCCTTCCTCATATCGATCTTCAATGCCGCCGTTACCGCAGCCGATCCCCAGAGGACCATCAGGGATCGTCTGCCGGCAATGCCGAAACGCCGCACCATCGTCATCGGCGCCGGAAAAGGCTCAGCGCAGATGGCGGCGGCCTTCGAAAAAGTATGGGACGGGCCGATCGAAGGGCTGGTCGTCACCCGCTACGGCTATGGCGCGACCTGCCAGCGCATCGAGATCATCGAGGCGGCGCATCCGGTGCCGGACGCCGCCGGCCTCGAAGCCTCGCGCCGGCTGCTCGAAAAGGTGCAGGGGCTGACCGCGGACGATCTGGTCGTGGCGCTTATCTCGGGTGGCGGCTCGGCGCTGCTGCCGTCGCCTGCTGGAGGTCTGACGCTGGCCGACGAGATCGCCGTCAACGAGGCGCTGCTCGCCTCCGGCGCGCCGATCGCCGCAATGAACACCATCCGCAAGCATGTATCCACGATCAAGGGCGGCAGGCTGGCGGCGGCAGCATATCCCGCCAAGGTGGTGTCGCTGGTCGTCTCCGACATTCCGGGCGACAATCCGGCGCTGGTCGCTTCCGGCCCGACCGTTCCCGATTCCGGCAGCCGCGAAGACGCATTGGCGTCGATCGCCGCCTATGACATGAGACTGCCGGCCGCGGTGATGGCGCATATCAATTCGCCGGCCGCAGAGGCGCCGCACGCCGACGATCCGCGTTTTTCGCGCAATGAAGTGCATCTGATCGCCTCGGCCGGCGTGTCGCTGGAAGCGGCTGCGGCCGAAGCCAGGCGCCAAGGCATCGAGGCGGTCATCCTCTCCGACTCCATCGAGGGCGAAGCGCGCGAGGTCGGCGGTGTCCACGCCGCGATCGCGCGTGAAGTTGCGAGGCGCAACCGGCCTTTCCCAAAGCCGGTGCTGATCCTGTCGGGCGGCGAGACGACAGTGACCGTGCGCACAAAAGGCAAGGGCGGCCGCAACAGCGAGTTTCTGCTCGCCTTCGCCATAGGCATCAGCGGCATGGATGGCATCCATGCACTGGCCGCCGACACCGACGGCATCGACGGTTCGGAAGACAATGCCGGCGCCTTTGCCGACGGTTCGACTGTGGCGCGGATGCGGGAGGCAGGCGTCGATGCCAAGGCGATGCTTGCCGGTAACAATGCCTGGACGGCATTCGACGCCATCGGCGATCTTTTCGTGCCCGGCCCGACCGGGACGAACGTCAATGATCTCCGGGCGATACTGATCAGGTAGGTTCAGGCGGCCATCAGCGTCTTCACCGCCTTCATATCCTTCAGGAACCGCTCGCGTTCGGCCTGTTTGTCCGCCGGCTCGCGGATACGCAGGATGAAGGACGGATGGATCGTGACGAACACACGCAGGCCATCCTCGCGCTCCACGACCGTGCCGCGCATCTTCATGATCGGCACGACTTTGCCGAGCAGTGACTGCGCCGCCGTTGCGCCGAGCGCCACAGCCAGATTGGGTTTTACCAGATCGAGCTCTTTGTCGAGCCACCAGCGGCAGGCCTGCACCTCGCCGGCATTCGGCTTGGAGTGGATGCGCCGCTTGCCGCGCGGCTCGAATTTGAAATGCTTGACCGCGTTGGTGACATAGACTTTCAGCCGGTCGACGCCGGCTTCGTCCAGGATTGCGTCGAAGACCTTGCCAGCAGGCCCGACGAAAGGTTTGCCAGCCAGATCCTCCTGGTCGCCGGGCTGTTCGCCGACGAAAATCACCTTGGCCTTATCAGGGCCTTCGCCGAACACGGTCTGTGTCGCATTGCGCCACAGCGAACATCGGCGGCAGGCTTTCGCCACTTCGCTGAGTTCGGGAATGGTGCTTGCGCCGTCGTCTTCCGCCGTCTCAGGCAATTCAGGCTTCGGCCAGCGTCTTGCCTGCACCTTGGCGTGGTGCGGCGTGGGATTTGTCTGCATCCTGGCGATCATGGCTGATGCGGCCTTCGTCCGCTGCTGCGATCAGATGCGGAATGAGCGAGGCCCCGGAAAGGTTCCTTGAAATAACCCGGACCGGGCTTCGCCGGGAGAATGTCGGGCGATGCGATCGCCTCACACCTCGTGCAGATAGAGATGATAATCCAGTTCACTGACCGTGCGCGCCACGCGCAGATATTCGGATTGCTTGATCGCCACGAACGTCCGGTGCAGGTCTTCGCCCAGTGCGCCTTTGAGGAATGTCGAAGCCCTCGCCGCCTCGATCGCGGCGCGCCAGTCTACCGGCATCGTCGTGCGCGTGATTGCCGACTCGTAGCCGTTGCCGATGGTTTCGGGGCCGGGATCGAGGCCCTCGTCGAGACCCCTCGTGATGCCGGCCAGCACCGTTGCCGCGACCAGATAGGGATTGGCGTCGACGCCCGACGGCCGGTGCTCGATGCGCCGGTTTTTGGCATCACCCGCAGGCACGCGCAGCGCCACCGAGCGGTTGTTGACGCCCCAGCTCGGCGCTACCGGCGCATAGGATTGCGAGACGAAGCGACGCCATGAATTGGCGTGCGGTGCGAACACCAGCATTGATTCCGCCATGGTCTGGATGAGGCCGCCCAGTCCGCGCAGCAGCGGTAAGGACCAAGTCTCGCCACTGGCTTCAGCGAAGACGTTCTTGCCGGCCTTGTCCTGCAGCGAAACATGGAAATGCATGCCGGAGCCGGCATATTTCTCGATCGGCTTGGCCATGAAGCAAGCGGTGACGCCGTGGCGGCGCGCCTGCGCCCGCACCAGCCGCTTCAGCATGACGAGATCGTCGGCCGCCCGCATCACATCCTGGCGATAGTTCAGCGTCAGCTCGTATTGGCCGGGCGCATATTCGGAAATGACCGTCTCGGCCGGGATGCCTTGCACCTTGGCCGCGGCATAGATGTCGGAAAACAGCGGCTCCATACCGTGTAGGTGGTCGACGGAATAGACTTCGGTCTTGGCCGAACGTCGGCCGTCGAGCACCGCGTTCGCCGGCTGCACCTTGCCGTCGGCGTCGCGCTCGTTGGCGAGCAGGAAGAATTCGAGCTCGAAGGCGCCGGCCGGATGCAGGCCCTTGGCTGCCAATATCTCCACCTGACGGGCAAGCGCCAGCCGCGGGTCGGAGGACATGGGCTGACCGTCGAGATGATACATCGCCATCAGCACCTGGCCGCGCGGCGGCTGTGTACCGAACAGCGGCACCAGCGTGCCGGGGATCGGCCATGCCCGCAGGTCGCCGTCGCCGGTCGTCCAGATCAGCCCGGTCTCGTGAACGTCCTCGCCGGTGATATCGAGACCGAGGATGGATATCGGCATGTGCCGGCCGCCCTCGAAGATGCTCATCAACTCGTGCCGGCGCACGATCTTGCCGCGACCGACGCCATTGGCGTCTGTCAGCACGATGTCGAACGCTTCGATCTCGGGATGGGCGTCGAGAAAGGTTTGCGCCTCGGCGAGCGTCGAGCCAGAAGGGGAGGCGATGATGGCGTTCAAAGTTTGCTTGTGCGCTTCTCTCATGCGCTAGCTTGTCTCATGCCGCGAGCCTTGCCGCAACCGCGCCGAAGGCGGTGATCAGGCGGTTGACCTGGGTAGCGCTGGTCGCCGGCGAGATCAGCATCATGTTGTGGAACGGCGCGATCAGCACGCCGCGGTTGACCAGCGCGACATGGATCGCCGCTTCGAGCTCCGGCGCATGCGCTGTTTCCGCCTCGCCGCCATTCCTCAGCGGACCGGGTGCGCAGATGAACTCGACGCGCGCACCGACTCGGGCGACATGCCAGGGCAGGCGGTAGCGGTCGATGACAGCGGTCAGCCCGGCGTCGAGCCGCCGCGCCAGATGGTCCATATGATCATAGTTCTCTTCGGTCATCACTTCTTCCAGCGTGGCACGCATCGCCGCGAATTGCAGCGGATTGGCCGAGAGCGTCGTGCCCATGCCGGAATAACCGGGCTGTTTCTGGCTATTATAGGCAGCATAGCGCGCGGCGACGTTTTCGTTCATGCCCCACACGCTGGCCGGCACACCGCCGGCGATCGGCTTGCCGAGCACGAACAGGTCCGGCTCCAAGCCGTGTTTCGCCGTATAGCCGCCGGGACCGGTCGAGATCGTGTGCGTCTCGTCGATCAGAAACAGGGTGCCGGCTGCGCGGGTGAGGCGTCGCAGCGCGTCGTGGAAGCCGGGATCGGGCAGCACCATGCAGGAGTTGGTCAGCACCGGCTCGGTGATGACGCAGGCGATATCCCCGTCCCGGAGCGCGGCCTCAAGTGCCGGCAGATCATTGAACTCGATGACGTCGGTTGCCCGCGTCAGGTCGCGGAATTCGCCGCCCAGTCCAGGCCGGTTGCCCGGTTTGCCGTCGACCAGCCGCACCATCGTCTCGTCGACCGAGCCGTGATAGCAGCCGTTGAAGACCAGGATCTTTTCCCGGCCGGTGATGGCGCGGGCGACGCGCAGCGCAAAGCGGTTGGCGTCGGTTGCCGTCGTCGCGATCTGCCAGAACGGTAGGCCGAAACGCTGTTGCAGCAGCGGGCCGATGGCGAGTGCATCCTCCGAAGGCAGCATGTAGGTGAGGCCGCGTCCAGCCTGCCGGCGGATGGCGCGGGCGACCGGCGGGGGCGAATGGCCGAACATCGAGCCGGTATCGCCGAGGCAGAAATCGTCGAGCCTGTTGCCGTCGATATCGGTGATGGTGGCGCCCTTTGCGCTGCCGACCAGGATCGGGAATGGCGTCGGCCAGTCGTTCATCCAGTGCATCGGCACGCCGCCGAAGAAGCCCCGCAGACCATTGCCGGCCTTCGCTGCCGATTTTGGCCGTGCCTTGCGGAAGGCTTCGGCCTCGGTCTCGCGCAGATCGGCGATGCGGGCAGTGCTGATGCCGCCGACGGATGTCTTTGAATGGTCGATTGTATGCATGAAGGCCCCTCTCGTACGTCACTCTAGCCAATCGGCATCCGGAACCGCAATTGGCCGCGCGGCCGCCCTGCATTGGTTCAGCGATCGCGGTGAAGAGGACTGGAGCTTGACCTCAGGGCATCATCGAGCATCAATGCCGATGGGGTTTGTGGCTAGGGGAACAAAAGATGCGGACGATCTTCTGTGTAACAACGCTGCTGTTGTCGGCCGGCGCGGCTTCCGCCAGCGGCGGCATCTGGTGCTCCGTCGATGATAATGCGGCGGTGAAATTCGAGGTCGAAGCCGGCGTCACCAGAGGCATGGGCGGTCCAACGTTCAATTTCCGCGGCGACCTCGAAATTCTTGGCAGGCCCGTTGGCGACGATCTGCGCAAGACCATGTTCGAGGATTCCAACCTCACGCAATACTGGCTCGACGGCAAGGAACTGCGGCTGCTCGTCTATCGTGAGCACGAGGTCGCAAACACCTATAGCTCACTCGAACTGACGATCCTGACCAAGGCCAGCGAGGAAGGCGTCTATGACGGGCGCTATTCGCTTGCCATCTATGACGGCGCGGCTGCCGCGGACAAAGACGGCAAGCCTGTCGAATTGACCGGCAAGGTCTCCTGCGGGGCCGAGTAGAACTCCCGGCTAGTTATGCCGAAATATCGATAACGCCGCAGTCGCCGGCCGCACTGCCGAAGGCGACGCGCCGCTCTTGCCTGTCCCACATCATCGAGGTGATGGCGCCCTTGCCCGGCCGGCGCAACAGCACTTCCTTGGCGTCGGTGAAGCGCACGGCCATTACCATGCCGTCGTCATAGCCGACGGCGACGACGTCCTGGCTTGGATGGCAAGCGACCGAGGTCACCATGGCGTTGCCGCGCGTGCCGAGCTCCAGCGGCGCTTTGCCCATCGGCCCGTCCTTGCCCGAAAACGGCCAGACGATCGCCGCCGGCGCGCCGGAACTGGCCAGCCATTTTCCCTTGGCGCTCCACGACAGGCTTTTGACCTTGCCGGGATAGCCGCTCATGCGCATGTGCTTGCCGTCGGCCAGCTTCCAGCCATGCAGCGCGTTTTCCTGCATGGTGGTGACGAGGAAGGCGCCGTCCGGCGAGAAGGTGATGCCGGTGTGGGCGCCGGCCCATTCGAGCTCGACAGGCTTGCCGTCGGCCGCCGGGAAATGCAGCGTCGCGCCATTGTAGCGGGCGACGCCAAAGCGCATGCCCTTGGGCGAGAACGCTAGCCCCTCGACCGAACGCGGATGCGCAAATTCCCTGGTCTTGCCGTCGGCGAAGCGCACATACGCGGTCTTGCCCGAGGCGTAGGCAATGGCGCCTTGCGGCCCGGCAGCGACGCTGGTGATCCATTTTTTGCCGGCGCTTGCCAGTTCCGCCGCATTGCCGCCGGCGGTGACGGCAAAGACCTTGCCGTCCTCGCCGCCGGTGATCAGCCGGTCGTTGGCCGCGTCGTGGAAGGCCGCGAGCAAGCCGTCATTGGCCTGCACAGTCTTGTGGCCATGGTCGAGCCGATGGATGGTGCCGTCGGCCAGGGCAAAGTGCGGCACGTCGTCAAGGAAGACGGCGGCGATGCAATGGCCATCGAGATCAAGCGGGGCGACTGTGGGCATGCGAGCTGTTCCATTAGAGATCGTTGTGGTCGCCTTGCCGCCGCAGAGGAATCGTTAGCGTGGCTAGGTGCGACGCGACCTTCTCCCCTTGTGGGAGAAGGTGGATTGGCGCGCAGCGCCAAGACGGTTGAGGGGTGCTGGACGAAACGCCGTCAGTGCCAAGCTGGAACACCCCTCATCCGACCGAGCTTCGCTCGGCCACCTTCTCCCACAAGGGGAGAAGGAAGAAGGGCCAGCGCTAGCGTTATAAGGTTTGGAAATCAAGCGGCCTGGCAGGCGTCAAAACTCTTCTTCAGCCGCTCGGCATCGAGCTCGCGGCCGATGAACACCAGCCGGCTCTCGTGCTTCTCGCCGTCCTTCCAGGCGCGCTGGTGGTCGCCCTCGATGATCATGTGCACGCCCTGGATGACATAGCGCTCATCATCGCCCTTGAGCGCGATGATGCCTTTCAGCCGCAGGATGTTCGGGCCTTCCATCTGGGTGATCTTCTCGATCCACGGGAAGAATTTCTTCGGGTCCATCTCGCCGCCGCGCAACGACACCGATTGCACCGTCACGTCATGAATATCGGACGGGTGCGCGTGATGATGGTGGTCATGCCCGTCATGTTCATGGTGATGATGGCCGTCATGGTCATGATGGTCGTGGTCATGGTCGTCATGCGCCTCGAGGAAATGCGGGTCGTTCTCCAGCGCCCGCGAGAGATCGAAGGCGCCGCGGTCGAGCACTTCCGACAACGCTAGGCCGGCGCGTGTGGTGCGATGGATCCTGGCCGCCGGGTTGATCGCGCGGATCGTCGCCTCGACCTTGCTCAGTTCCTCCGGCGTGACGAGATCGGTCTTGTTGAGCACGACGACATCGGCAAAGGCGATCTGGTCCTCGGCTTCGCGGGAATCCTTCAGCCGCAACGGCAGGTGCTTGGCGTCGACCAGCGCCACCACTGCGTCGAGCCTGGTCTTGGAGCGCACATCGTCGTCCATGAAGAAGGTCTGCGCCACCGGCACCGGATCGGCGAGGCCAGTCGTCTCGATCACGATGGCGTCGAAACGGCCCGGCCGGCGCATCAGGCCTTCGACGACGCGGATCAGGTCGCCGCGCACCGTGCAGCAGACGCAGCCATTGTTCATCTCGTAGATTTCCTCGTCGGATTCCACGATCAGCTCGTTGTCGATGCCGATCTCGCCGAATTCATTGACGATGACGGCGTAGCGCTTGCCGTGGTTTTCCGAAAGGATGCGGTTGAGCAGTGTCGTCTTGCCGGCGCCGAGATAGCCGGTGAGAACGGTTACGGGGATCTGCGTCGTCTGTGCATCGCTCATGTTGGGCCTCGAAAAGGATTGTTGGCTCCATATAGGATGTGCGCCTTGCTTTTGCACGCAGCAAACCGATGGGCCAAACAGGTCGCCAACATTGCCGAACTTTCATTAGTGCCGGCTGGCCTCACGGCCTAGATATGAACAAGGTGAGTTGCTCGACAAGAATGAAGGTGGCGCCGGATGCCCGACAATCCATCCTTATTTCCATTGAACCGGCGTCGGGCGCTCGGCCTCATCGCCGTCACTGCCGGCGGCGGCATTTTCCTTCCAGCTGCAAGGGCCGAAGAAGCCTCGCCCTTTGCCGGGCTTGCCCTGTTCGATAGTGGCGCCGGCGTCTGCGCGATCACGCCGGAGGCGACCGAGGGGCCGTTCTATTTCGACCCGAAGCTCGAGCGCGCCGATATCACCGAGGGCAAAGCGGGCATTGCCCTCAATGTACGGCTGCAGGTGGTCGACGCGGGCTGCCGGCCGCTTCCCGGCGCGCGCGTCGACATCTGGCATTGCGATGCGCAAGGGCATTATTCGGGCTATCCTGGACAAGGTGACGGCCAGGATGTCGACACGTCAGGCCAGAGTTTTCTGCGCGGCTGGCAAAAGACGGACGACACCGGCATCGTTTCCTTCGCCACCATTTATCCCGGCTGGTATCGCGGCCGCACCACCCACATCCACTTCAAGGTCTTCCCCAACGACAATTCGGTGATGACCGGCCAGCTGTTTTTCCCCGACAGCCTGAGCGAGCAGATATTCACCACTGTCGCGCCCTACACCGACCGGTCCGGCAGGCGGGATACGCTGAATGCCAGGGACGGTATCGCCCGGCGCGCCGGGCCGCTGTCGCAGGCGGCGCTGCGTGAGGTGGCGGACGCCTACCAGGCGTTGATGATCGTCGCGGTAAAGGCTGATTGAGTCTCGTTTCGTGTGTGCGGCGCTCCTGCGGAAAGCTCCCACCTGCACTGAAAAGTCGTTTGTCATCTAACTGAAATAAACATCTGGCATTAGCCACGGCGGACATCGCATTGCTTGCCGGCAAAGCTGTTTTGCAGAGCCGGATCTTTTTTGATCGTCGATTGCCAACCGGGCGGCTGCCTCTATGCTGTCCGCACCGGTTCGGCCGAAGAGGGATGACCATGGCCAAGGCGGACAAAACTGCGACAATGAGCCGGCTGCATTCGGCGGCGCGGCTGGCACGTACTGCGCTGGCGGCGCGGCTCCTAGGGCACGGCTTTTATGCCGGCCAGGACCAGATCATGCTGGCGCTCGACCGCGAGGACGGGCAGACGCCCGGCAATCTTGCCGGCCGCCTCGGTGTTCGCCCGCCGACCATCACCAAGACCATCAACCGGCTTCAGGCGCAGGGCTTCCTGGAAAAGCGCGCCTCGGCCGCCGATGCCCGCCAGGCCCATATCTTCCTGACCGACACCGGCCGCGAAATCATTCACGCCATCGAGAAATCGGTGAAGAAGACCGAGAAGCAGGCGCTGAAAGGTCTCGACAAAAAGGACCAGAAGGCGCTGTTCAAGCTGCTCGCCCGCGTCGAGGCGAACCTCTCGAATGGAGAGATGGTTCTCGTCGATGATGAGATCGACGCCGACGAATGATCCGCGGCTGACGGCATCAGGCAGCTGCTGCCGACGACCCATGGACCAATGCCGACCAGCGGCCCGGCGTGACACCGAACGCCTTCTTGAAGTGCCTGTTGAAATGACTTTGGTCGCTGAAGCCGGCCGCAATCGCGATCTGCGCCAATGGCTCGCTCGCCTCGATCATGCGGCGTGCTCGTTGAAGCCGGCGCATCAAGAGAAAGCGATGCGGGCTGGTGGAGAAGGCGGCACGGAAATGCCGCGATAAGGCGTAGCGATCCAGCCCGGTGATCGCCTCCAGCTCCTCGGAACGGACGATACGGAAAATATTTTCTTCCAGATAGTCGCGTGCCAGGCCGGCAGCCCGCCATGCTGTCCTTGGGATCGGCTTCGCCGGTAGGCCTGCATGCCGTGCCAGGCTTTGCATCAGCTGCGCAATGAAGTCGGCGACAAAGAGATCGTCCAGCTTCTGGTCCAACGGCCCCAGCGCCGAAAGCAGCCTCGTGCGGAAGACAGGATCCGTCACCACGGCATCCTTGACGAAAGGCAGCGGTGCGCCGACCGTATCGAGGCAGTCCAGCACGACGGACGGCTCCAGATAAAGCATCCTGTAACGCAGGCCGTCTTCGGTGCCGGCACCGCCGTCGTGCAATTCGTCGGGATGCAGCACGATAATCTGGCCGGGCAGGCTGTGATGCGTCGCGCCGCGATAGCGGAAGGTCTGCACGCCATGCAGCGTCACGCCGATCGCGTAGGTATCGTGACGATGGAGATCGAAGGCGCTGCCGTGGAACCGTGCCTCGATACGCTCCATGCCGACCGAATCGGGGGCCGAGATGACGCAGTTTTCAGCCACGTCAACGCACAAACGTCCAAGACCCTGAAAGGCCTCGCCCGCTAAATCGTGTGGCATCGCTTCATCCACGAACCAATGGCAAATGTCTCATGTTCGACACCAAGTTTGCAATCGTGCTGCAGGACGATCTTCCCGTCTGGCAAAAGCTCAATGTCACGGCCTTCCTGACCAGCGGCATCGTCGCGCAGTATACAGAAATCATCGGCGAACCCTATCGCGACCGCGCCGGCAATATTTATAACCCGCTCTCGATCCAGCCGGTCATCGTGCTTTCGGCCGACCGCCCGACGCTTAGTGCGATCCACCGGCGGGCGCTGGACCGCGGCGTGACAACTTCGCTCTACGTCGACGAAATGTTTTCGACTGGACACGATGCCGCCAACCGCGCCGTCTTTGCCGAATTCGCGCCCGACGACGCCAAGGTCGTCGGCATCGCGCTGCGCGCCGAAAAGAAGCTTGTCGACAAGATCACCAAGGGCGCCCGTATGCATCCCTAGCGCATCGGCCCGAAAATCGTAGTCGGTCTTTTTGGCTTGCCGGCAGGTGGCAATTCCCGCAAAGGTGGGCTCTACCTCACTATCCGGCCCGAAATTGACTGCTCCCCCAACACAAGACGAAAGCGCGACGCCTCCGGCGGCGATCCTTTGCATGCTTTCGGTCTATGTGTTTTTTACCTTTCTGGACACCAGCAGCAAATATCTTGTCCTGGCCGGGGTCTCGGCGTTGATCGTCGCCTGGGCTCGCTTCGCCGTCCACGTCGTGCTTGTCGGTATCTTTCTCCGCGGATGGCGCGAGCCGGCGCGCTTTCGCGCCAACAATTTGCCAGCGCATATCCTGCGCGGCGCCTTCCTGTTCGGATCGACCATTTGCAACGTCATGGCGCTGCGGACCCTGCAACTGGCCGAAACCACCTCGATTTACTTCTTCGCACCGATGGTGATCACAGCACTCGCCGGTCCGCTGCTCGGCGAATGGGCCGGCTGGCGGCGCTGGCTGGCGATCCTGAGCGGCTTCATCGGCGTCCTCATCATCACCCGGCCGGGCGTTGGCGTCTTTGGCCTTGGCCACCTCTTCGCGCTAGGCTCGATGCTGTCGAACTGTTTCTACGTCATCATGACGCGGCGCATGTCGGCCACGGAAACCTCGGAGAGCCTCATCCTCTTTTCGGCGCTGGCGCCCGCCGTGCTGCTCCTGCCGATGCTGCCGTTTTCGCTCTCCCTGCCGCAGGATGGCTGGCACTGGTTCATCTTGCTGATGCTTGGCGTCTTCGGCGCAATCGGCCACTGGCTCCTGGTTCAGGCCTATCGTCTCGCCACCACCACGGCACTGGCCCCCTATCCCTATTCGCAGATGATCTGGATGATCATTGCCGGCTGGATTGTCTTCAACCAGTTCCCCGATCGGTGGACGCTCGTCGGCGCGGCCGTCATCGTCGCCAGCGGCCTTTACATCGTCCATCGCGAGCACAGGCTCCGCGTGCGCAATCGCGCCGCCCTCGACGTCGAGATGGAAGCGCTGGCAAAAAAACTTTGATTTGCTCCCGATCGATGGCATAAGAGCCCGCCTTTAAACAGTTTAAAGAAGCTCGGGGAGCGAAGAGCGCTGGCACAGAAGATCAAGCTTTCGACGATCGCGGACGCGCTCAGCGTGTCCACGGCCACGGTTTCGCTAGCCCTGCGCGACAGCCCGCTGGTCGCCGGAACCACCCGTGACCGCATCAAAGAACATGCCCGCGCCATCGGCTATATCTACAATCGCCGCGCCGCCAGCCTGCGCACCTCGCGCTCGGGCATCGTCGGCGTTGTCGTTCACGACATCATGAATCCCTTCTTCGCCGAGATACTGCGCTCGATCGAAAGCGAGCTCGATCGCAGCCGGCAGACCTTCATCCTGTCGAACCATTACGACCAGCTCGAAAAGCAGCGCACCTTCATCGACACGCTTTTGCAACTCGGCGCCGACGGCGTCATCATGTCGCCGGCCATCGGCACGCCGCCCGAAGACATCCTGATGGCCGAGGAAAACGGCTTGCCGGCGGTGCTGATCGCGCGCACCGTCGAAGGCGCCGACGTGCCGGTGTTTCGCGGCGACGATGCCTACGGCACCGCGCTTGCCACCAACCATCTGATCTCGCTCGGGCACAAGCGCATCGCCATGGTCGGGGGCACCGACCAGACCTCGACCGGCCGCGACCGCTACCAAGGCTATGTCAATGCCATGGAGGCGGCCGGGCTGGAGGTCAGGCCGTCCTGGCGCATCGCCGGTCCGCGCACCAAGCAGGCCGGCTTCGAAGCCGCTGGGCAGTTCCTGGCGCTGAAGGACAAGCCTACCGCGGCCTGTTGCTGGAACGACCTCGTCGCCATCGGCCTGATGAACGGCATCGCGCGCGCCGGGCTGGTGCCGGGCATTGACATATCCGTCACCGGCTATGACGATCTCGAGGAGGCCGCGATCGCGACGCCGGCGCTGACCACCGTCTGGAACGGCCAGCGCGAGGTCGGTCGCCGCGCCGCCAGCGCGCTGCTCGACAAGCTCAATGGGCAGATGGTGCGGCCGTCGCAGGAACTGATCAAGCCGGAACTGCATGTGCGCCAGTCGACCGGCAAACCGGTGGAACGTGCATGACAAAAGCCGAACAGCAAACAGTCGCCATTCTGGTGCCGGGCCAATTCAACGACCACGCGGTCGGTCGCATCGACCGGACGTTTAGCCGCGTGGGGATCGAACGGCCCGATGCGTCACTGGTCACCGATGAGCTGCGCCGCTCGGTGCGCGGCATTGCCGCCTTTGGCGGCATAAATGCCGCACTGATGGATGCGTTGCCGAACCTCGAGATCATCGCCAATTTCGGTGTCGGCTATGATTCGGTCGATGTCCGTCACGCCGCGCAGCGCGGCATCATGGTGACCAACACGCCTGACGTGCTGACCGAGGAGGTCGCCGACACGGCGCTCGGGCTGCTGATCAACACCGTCCGCGATCTGCCACGCGCCGAGACCTGGCTGCGCGACGGCAGTTGGAAGCGCAAAGGCAACTATCCGCTAAGCCGGCTGACCTTGCGCGGCCGCAGCGTTGGCATCTTCGGCATGGGCCGCATCGGTCTCGCCATTGCCCGGCGGCTGGAGGCCTTTGGCCTGCCGATCGCCTACCACAACCGGCGCCAAGTCGAAGGCCTGCCCTACGACTATCACCAGACCCTGAAAGGCCTTGCCGAGGCGGTCGACACGCTGATCTCGGTAGCGCCCGGCGGCGCCTCGACCGAAAAAGCGGTCAACGCCGAGATCCTGTCGGCGTTGGGCGCTGGCGGCGTCTTCGTCAACATCGGCCGTGGCAGCACGGTGGACGAGGCAGCCCTTGCCGCAGCCCTTGCCGACGGCACCATCGCCGCTGCTGGGCTCGACGTCTTCGCCGACGAGCCGAACGTGCCGCAGGCGCTGCTCGCCGCCCCCAACACCTCGCTTTTGCCGCATGTCGGCTCGGCCTCGGAACATACCCGCCGCGCCATGGCCGATCTGTGCGTCGACAATCTGGTTTCCTGGTTTTCCCGGGGAAAGGCGCTGACGCCGGTGCCGGAGACGGAAAAGGTAAAGGCGCAGAGCTAAGCGGTGACCTTTCATATTTATTAACGTCGGCTTAACGCTTTGAAATCATTCTGTATCTCTCGCCAAATAAGCAGAGAATACAGGATGAAAGCACTTGCCGCATTGATGGCGGCCGCCGCGCTGTTCGGTAGCGTTCAGCTGCTTCGCGGCGGTGGTGGCGAAGCAGCCAGTGAGCCAACGCCGCCGTCCGGCAGCTACAAGCTGGTGGCCAATGGCGACGAAGCGTCCTGCGCGGTCAAGCGCGGTGCCGAAATTTCCGATGGCCTGTCGCTGCTGACGGTCGCTGCGAACTGCCGCCGGATTTTACCCGGCATCGAGCGCGCGAAATTCTGGCGTGAGCAGGATGACGACACGATCGCCTTCAGCGCGAACGGCATCGACCCGATCGTCACTTTCGCCATCGCCGACGGCGACGGTTATGAATCCTACGCACCGGCCCTGCCGCTGATGTCGCTGGCGGCCAGCGCCCCCTGATTTCGGGCGACTGAGTTATCTATTCCGCGGCGGCGCGCGCGCCGGATTTCGCCGCGGCGTGCAGGCGCACGGCGTCGCCGAAGGCACGGAATATCCTTGCCGAGACGCTGTCCGACTTGACCCAGTATTCGGGATGCCACTGGACGCCAACGGCGAAGGCGCGAGCGTCCCGCACCGAAACCGCCTCGACCGTGCCGTCGCTGGCGACCGCCTCTATCTGCAGCTTCGGGCCGAGCCGGTCGACCGCCTGGCGATGCACCGAGTTGACCATTATGTCGCCCGCCCCGAACACACCGGCGAGGCAGCTTCCGGGCTTGATCGAAATGGTCTGGCGGATGGCGAAACGTTCGTCCTGATTGTCGCTCGCCGGCGCGCGATGGTCCAGCGAACCCTCGCGCTCCTGGATTTCGGTCGCCAGCGTGCCGCCCAGCGCCACATTCATCTCCTGGATGCCACGGCAGATGGCGAGCAGCGGCACGCCGCGCTCAACTGCCTTGCGGATCAACGGCAGCGTCGTGGCGTCGCGGGCAGGATCGTAGGGACCATTGGCCTCGCTGGCATCGCCGCCATAGAGCGAGGGATGCACATTGGACTTCGAGCCGGTGACCATGACGCCGTCGACCGATGACAGGAGTTCATCGAAATCGAGCCGGTCGCCGAAGGACGGCACCAGCAACGGGAACACGCCGGCGGCCGAAAGCGCCGCCTCCAGATATTGCTGCGGAGCGGCATGCCAGGTGTAGTTGTCGAACTGGCGGACGTCGGTCGATATGGCGACGAGCGGCTGCTGCATTTTTATCCGGGTCCATTCAGTGCAGGGGCATAGTCTGCCTTTAAAATAGGCGATCCGAACGCGCTTTGCCATGACAAGTTTCGACATGTCGCATGGGCCACGGAGCGGTCGTTAGACTATAGTTGCAGGAGGCGCGTTCACCTCGCGAATTTCGTGGAAACGCCGCCGGCAAAACCGGCTGCCAAGCTGGACTCGACTTCTTGCCCGTGTATTGTTTGCCGCGAAGCCGATCCGGGGAACAGAGCATTTTCCGTACGTCGGTCTGTTGATCCAATAGGGAGGACTTCATGGATCGTCGATCATTCATCCGCAAGGCCGGCGCGACCGGTGTGGGCGCCGCAGCGGCTACAGCAGCGCTTGCCGCGCCGGCCATCGCTCAATCCAATCCGAAAGTGACATGGCGCCTGGCGTCATCCTTCCCGAAATCCCTAGACACGATCTATGGCGGCGCCGAGGTCTTTTCCAAGATGCTTTCGGAGGCGACCGACGGCAATTTCCAGGTCCAGGTCTTTGCCGCCGGCGAACTCGTGCCCGGCCTGCAGGTCGCGGACGCCACCACCGCCGGCACCGTCGAGGCCTGCCATACGGTGGCATATTATTATTGGGGCAAGGATCCGACATGGGCACTGGGCGCCGCGGTTCCGTTCTCGCTCAACGCCCGCGGCATCAATGCCTGGCATTACCACGGCGGCGGCATCGACCTGTTCAACGAGTTTCTGGCCACGCAGGGTCTTTTTGGCTTGCCGGGCGGCAATACCGGCGTGCAGATGGGCGGCTGGTTCCGCAAGGAGATCACCACGGTCGCCGACCTTTCGGGCCTCAAGATGCGCATCGGTGGCTTTGCCGGCAAAGTGGTGCAAAGGCTCGGCGTCGTGCCGCAGCAGATCGCCGGCGGCGATATCTATCCAGCGCTGGAAAAAGGCACCATCGATGCCGCCGAATGGGTCGGCCCCTATGACGATGAGAAACTCGGCTTCTACAAGGTCGCGCCCAATTATTATTATCCCGGCTGGTGGGAAGGCGGACCGACCGTCCATTTGATGTTCAACAAGGCGAAATACGAAGAGCTTTCGCCGGCTTACAGGGCGCTGGTGCACACCGCCGCGCAGGCCGCCGACGCCAACATGCTGCAGAAATACGACTATCTGAATCCGGCGGCCGTGAGGCGGCTGGTGTCCGGGGGCGCCAAATTGCGCCCGTTCAGCCCGGAAATCTTGGCAGCCTGCTTCGAAAAGGCGAACGAGGTCTATGCCGAGATGGAAGCCTCGAACGCGCCGTTCAAGAAGATCTGGGACTCGATCAAGGCCTTCCGCAAGGAGCACTATCTCTGGGCGCAGGTGGCCGAATACAATTACGACACCTTCATGATGGTCCAGCAGCGCACCGGCAAGCTCTGACAACCGTCACGGCGCCACGCGTTCTTCGGACGCGTGGCGCCGTGACATTTCGATTTGCCGATCAGCGCGGCACCACCACCACCTTGACTTCACCTGGCGCAGGCGGGTTGGCGATCACCGCGGCCGCCTCCTCAAGCGTTACCTGCCGTGAGATGAGCTTGTCGATCTCGATCGCACCCGAGGCGATGAGATCGGCGGCCCGGCGATGCGTAAACGGATTGAGGAACGAGCCCAGAACCTTCAATTCCCGGAACAACAGGTCGAAGGGTTCGAATTCCGCCTTCATGCCTTGAGGCATCACGCCGACGATGACAAGCGTGCCGCCGGACTTGGCAAGCCGCATCGATTGCTCGACCGTCTCTCTTACGCCAGCACATTCGAACACCACATCGACACCGCCCGGCAGCAGACCCGACGGGCCGCCGACGGTATCGATGATATCGCAAGCGCTGGGGTCGACCGTCGCTGTTGCGCCCAATTCTTCGGCGAGGGCACGCCGCGAGGCCTGACGCGTCGACAGGATGATTGTGGTCGCGCCGGCAAGCCTCGCCAATTGCACGGTGAGCAGGCCGATCACGCCGCCGCCAAGCACGGCGACCGAGGAGCCGGGTTTTATCCGGGCCAGGTCCATGCCATGCAGGCAGCAGCCAAGCGGTTCGCAGAACGCGCCATGCGTCGGCTTCAGGTCTTTCGGAAGGAGAAAAGCCTGCTTCTGAGGCAGCACGACATATTCGGCGAAACCGCCGTCGCGGCGGATGCCGATGGCAATCAGATTATAGCAGAGATTGATGCGACCGGCATGGCAGTGCGGACAGCGCCCGCAGGCGATGTTGGGATCGCCGGTGACGCGATCGCCGACCGAAAAGCTAGACACAGCGGTTCCAATCGCCTCGACGATCCCGGAGAATTCATGACCGAGCGTCACCGGCGGCGTACAGGGGAATTCGCCATGGAAAAGATGCCGGTCGGTGCCGCAGACGCCGCATGCCTCGATCCGCACCAGGAGGTCGTCCGGCCCGGCCGTGGGCTTGTTGACCTCGCGCAGGGCGATGCTGCCCACGCCCTCCAGCCGCACCGCTTTCATGTCTGTTGAGCCTCCGGCATCAATTGAAACTCGGTGGTTGGGACAGATCGGGTGCTGGCGCTGCTGGCTTGGCAGGCGGCGGTTCACCGAAACTCGGCGGCTGCGACAGATCCGGTGCAGCCGGCGCCGTGCCGCCATCCGCCGGCGGTGCGCCGAGCGGCGACAGGCTTGGCGTTTCCGGCACCTGGTAATCGATCGTGCCCGGATCGACTGGCGTGCCCTTGTAGTGCATCACCATCTGCGGGAAGGCGATGGTCAACCCGATCATGATGACCTGGATGCAAACGAAGGGAACCGCCCCCCAATAGATCTGGCCGGTTGTCACCGGCGCGATCTGCTTGCCGGTGAGGCGGTCGAGATAGGGCACGCGGGCGGCGACCGAACGTAGGTAGAACAGCGCGAAGCCGAAGGGTGGATGCATGAAGCTGGTCTGCATGTTGACGCCGAGCAGCACGCCGAACCAGATCAGGTCGATGCCGAGCTTGTCGGCGGCCGGCGCCAAAAGCGGCACGATGATGAAGGCGAGCTCGAAGAAATCGAGGAAGAAGGCGAGCAAGAAGACGAGGATGTTCACCCCGATCAGGAAGCCGACTTCGCCACCCGGCAGCGAGGTCAGGAGGTGCTCGACCCAGATATGGCCGTTGACGCCGTAGAAGGTCAGCGAGAACACCCGCGCGCCGATCAGGATGAACAGCACGAAGGACGACAGCCGCGTCGTTGACGCCAGCGCCTGCTTGATCACATCCAGCGACAGCCGCCCTTTCATTGCCGCCATGATCAGCGCGCCGACAGCGCCCATGGCGCCGCCCTCGGTCGGCGTGGCGATGCCCAGAAAGATGGTGCCCAGCACCAGGAAGATCAGCGCCAGCGGCGGGATCAGCACGATGATCACCTGCTGCGCCAGCCGCGACATCATGTTGATCTTCAGGCGCTGGTCGGCGATCGCCACGACATAGATCAAGACCACGCCGATGGTGGCGCCGAGAATGTCGGCGTTCTGGCCCTGCGAGGGCGCAAGATAGCGATAGGCCGCGTAGGAAACCACGACCGTCGCCAGCACCGCCATCAGCAACGACAGGATGCCGTGGCCGAGCGTGCGGGCCTCCAGCGGCAATGCCGGCATCGACTTCGGCCGGACAATCGACATGATCAGGATATAAAGAGTATAGAGGCCGGTGAGCACGAGGCCGGGGATCAGCGCGCCCGCATACATGTCGCCTACCGAGCGACCAAGCTGGTCGGCCAGAACGATCAGCACCAGCGAAGGCGGGATGATCTGGGCGAGCGTGCCCGATGCGGCAATGACGCCGGACGCCACACGGCGGTCATAGCCGTAGCGCAGCATGATCGGCAGCGAGATCAGCCCCATGGCGATGACCGAAGCAGCCACCACACCCGTGGTTGCGGCAAGCAGCGCGCCGACGAAGATCACGGCATAGGCGAGGCCGCCGCGGATCGGCCCGAACAATTGGCCGATCGTGTCGAGCAGGTCTTCGGCCATGCCCGATCGTTCGAGCACGATGCCCATGAAAGTGAAGAACGGGATGGCCAGCAGCGTGTCGTTCGACATCACCCGGCTGCCGTAGAAATTATCCGGCAGTGCGTGCAGCAGCGGCCAGGCGAGATTGATCGAGCCGCCCGAATAGGGTGACAGAAGGACGCCGATAAAGAAGAACAGCAGGCCGTTGGCGGCGAGCGAAAACGCGACCGGATAGCCGATCAGCATGAAGATGATCAGCGAGGCGAACATGATCGGCGCCATGTTCTGCGCGATGAACTCCATCACGAGCGCACCTCTTCGGCGAGCGCCTTCGCCTCAAGTTCGGCCTGCTCATGCACCGATATGAACGGAGTGGGATCATCCATGTCACCGCGCATGATGGCTATCTTCTTGATGATCTCGGAGATGCCTTGGAGCGCGAGCAGGAAAAAGCCGGCCAGCAGGATCGCCTTCGCCGGCCAGATGATCAGCCCGCCGGAATTGTTCGACATTTCGCCGCTGCGAAACGACAGCGAAACATAGGGAACGAAATAGATCACCATCAGCGTCACGAACGGCATCAGGAAAAAGAAGTGACCGAGAAGGTCGATCCAATGCTGCACGCGGCGCGAGAACATGCCGTAGACGATGTCGATGCGGATATGGTCGTTCTGCTTCAGCGTATAGGCGGCGGCCAGCATGAAGGCGGCGCCGAACAAATACCACTGCAGTTCCAGCCAGGCGTTCGACGACATGTCGAACGTCTTGCGGATGACGGCATTGGCGGCGCTGACCAGAATTGCCAGCAGGATCAGCCACGACACCCATCTGCCGATGAATTCGTTCACACGGTCAATGGTTCTGGATAGAGCGAGAAGCCCTGCCATGCATTCCTCCCTTTACGCATCGGCCCGAAAATCGGTGTCGATTTTCGGAAAGCACGATGCGTGACTCAAAGTGTCAGCGGCGGCCGATTCCCGCTTGTTTTTCGTCGCGCCGCTGTGGCCCAACGGTATGCCGTGCGTGGCTCGGCGGGTCAACACGGCGCAAGCCGAGTAAACAATCTTGTGAGGTGAGCAAGGGCGAAACAGCCGCCTGACCGAGCGTCATGCAACCAAAGTCTACCAAAACGGTTCAGGCAATCTTGCTCTGGTCGCGGCCGGCGCCGACCAGCACCAGCATGGCGACGAGGAACAGATACATCCAGGCGTCGCGCCACTCGACCGGGAAATAGCCGGCCCATAGCGATTCGGCCATGCCGAAGGCGGCAGCGCCAAGTGCTGCCCGCAACGGCGAGAGATAGCCGCCCACCGCCGTCACGAAAAGGATTTTCAGCCCGTAGACCAGGCCGGAGCCGAAGCTGATGTTGCCATAGTAAAGGCCGGCGAGGACGCCGGCCAGCGCCGCGCAAAGACCGCCGGCGAGCACTGCGTGCCGAAACACCGCTCGTACATCGACGCCGCACATGGCCGCGGCTTTGGGGTCGTCGGACACGGCGCGCCAGCGCCGGCCGAAGCTAGAGCGGGCGAACATCCAGGCGGCGAGCCCTATGGTTGCCGCGACGACTGCGCAGTCGAGCAACTGGATGAGCGTCAGCGTGGCATTGAAATTGGCTCCCCGCGCAAAAATGATGGGCTGGGCCAGCATTGGCGGCAGCCACAGGTCGTGGGTATTGGCGGCGATGCGGCTTACCTCTGACAGGAGCAGCAATATGCCCAGCGTCGTCACCACAATCGCGTTGGGCGTGCGGTCGACCAGCGGCTCGAAGATGCTACGCGACAGGACATGGCTGATCAGCGCCGCATACAGGAACGCAGCGACAATGCCGAGCGCGACGGCCGCGAACAGGGTCAGCCACAGGGCTTGATAGCCGAAGGCTGCGGTGAGGATCATCGTCTGTCCGCAAAAGGCGAACAGCGCGCCGTAGGCGAGGTTCGTCCGGTGCAGAATGCCGTTGGTCAGCACATAGCCGAAGGCGAGCAGCGCATAGAGCGCGCCGGAATGCAGTCCGTTCAGGACCTGCTGGAAGAAATAGAGCATGCGAACGTCCTTGGATCGCGGAAAACCGCGTCCATGCGAAGCAGATTTGCATCGGGTAATCTAACTTGTCAAACGCGATTTATCGGTTAGAAATGGCGCTCATGACGGTTTCCTGGACTCCGCACCGCTTCACTGGTGGCCTTCTTGCACTCGATACGGCGAACACCGTCGTGCTGCGTGGCGATCCCCAGAAAACCTTCGACCGGCTCAAAGATCCGGCAGAGATCGCCCGTTTCGCCGACGCGGCAAGCGTCTTTCGCGCCGCCGAGCTTGGCGGCAGGCGGCTCGAAGCGCCGTTGCCGGGTAAGATCGCGCCGGTCGTGCTGGCGATCCGCGAGACGACCGACCGGCTGTTTCGTGGTGCGGCGTCGAAAGGCGCGGTCGCCACGGGCGATCTGCCTGACTTCCTGGAGGCCTGCGCCGAGGGTCTCGCGCACAGCCGCACCGAAATCCGTGCGCCGGGACGGCCATTCGGCGATCCGGCGACGCCTATCGCCTTCGAGGCGGCACTGGCGGTTTCGGCACTGTCGCTGCTACAGGGCGACACCGTCGCTAGGTTGAAGGTCTGCCCCAACTGCACTTGGCTGTTCCTCGACCGAAGCCGCAATTCCAGCCGTCTTTGGTGCGACATGGCGGTGTGCGGCAACCGCCAGAAGGCGAGCCGCCATTATCGTCGCCGCCGAACGGCAGCCGGAGGGACGGCCAATGTCTAGGAAAATCTTGCGTCTGGTCGGCGCCGCGCTCGTGGCAGCGACGATGCTCAGCGCCTGCCGCGATACCGGCAGGGACGGCGAAGGCAGATTGTTCGAGATCTCCGGCAAGCTGTTCGTCTTCAACTACCGCCTCGCAAGGGCGACCTATGTCGTCACGCTGAGACCGTTGCAGCCTATGCAGGAAGGGCAGGTCGCGGTCGCCAGCTTCCAGAATCCGGCTGGCGGCGAGCCGTTGGTCGTCGAGCAGAAAGTCTGGCCGAAGCTCGGCAAGGTGTCGCTCGAGAGCCCGGCGCTTTTCTGCATCGTCAAGGACAAGCCCTATGCGATTGCGATCAGCATCAAGGATGCCGACGGTGCGGTTCTCCAGAAGATCGACACCACGCTGATGTCGACGCAGGACCAATCGGTCCTGCCCGACCGGCCGCTGGTCATCGACCAGCTTTATACGCCCAATCCCGAGCTTGCCGGCCATCCTGACGGCAAGCTGCCGGGCGCGCCTAAGCCCGACTGTTCGAAGACCGGCTGACGCGTCGCCGCCGGTATCGGCTGCGGCCGGAATTTTCATGCGCTGGCGAGCAACCGATGTGCGGTTTCTTACACCATCGGGCGCGGACCGGATCGTTTGTTGCGCTTCGCCTTGGTATCTTCGATTTTGTTTGACCTGCCCGGCAAGGGAAGAAACACTGTAGCATCCGATCCCGACGTTGGCTGTGCTTGCGGCCTCCGCAGAGGAAATGCCTAATGACGCTGCATGATGTCGCGCTCGACGACAAGTTCGATTTGGGAAAGGAGCGCATCTTCCTTTCCGGCGCGCAGGCGGTCATCCGTATGCTTCTGATGCAGCGCGAGCGCGACCGGCGGGCTGGCCTGAACACTGCCGGCTTCGTCTCGGGCTATCGCGGCTCGCCGCTCGGCGGGCTCGACATGCAGCTTTGGAAGGCCAGGAAGCAGCTCGCCCAGTCGGACATCGTCTTTCAGCCCGGTCTCAACGAGGAACTGGCAGCCACCGCCTGCTGGGGATCGCAGCAGGCCGAATTGCTCGGCGAGGGCACGCATGACGGCGTCTTTTCAGTCTGGTACGGCAAGGGACCGGGCGTCGACCGCTCCGGCGACGTGTTCCGCCATGCCAATCTCGCCGGCTCGTCTAGATATGGCGGCGTGCTTGCCCTGATGGGCGACGACCACATGGCCGAATCCTCGACCAACGCGCACGCCACCGAATTCCTGTTCGTCGACACCATGGTGCCGATTCTCAATCCGGCCGGGGTTCAGGAGATCATCGACTACGGGCTCTACGGCTTTGCCATGTCGCGTTTCGCCGGCACCTGGGCGGCGATCAAATGCGTCAAGGACAACATCGAATCGACGGCTTCGGTCGATGCCGCGCTCGAACGGCTCGATATCGTCGTCCCGGACTTCGACATGCCGCCCGGCGGTCTCAATATCCGCAACGAGATCGACATGCTCGGCCAGGAAGAGCGGCTGCATGAATACAAGCGCGCCGCCGCTTCGGCCTTTATCCATGCCAACGGGCTGAACCGGATCGTCTATTCCGGTGGACGTGCCCCGAAGCTTGGCATCGTCACCATCGGCAAGAGCTATCTCGACGTTCGCCAGGCGCTGGAAGACATCGGCGTCGACGAGGTCGCCGCCAACCGCATCGGCATCAGGCTGTTCAAGGTCGGCTGCCCGTGGCCACTTGACCTGCAGCACATCGCCGACTTCGCTCGCGGCCTCGACACCATTGTCGTCGTCGAGGAGAAACGCTCGCTGATCGAGGTGCAACTGCGCGAGAACCTTTACGGCACCGCCACGCAGCCGGTCATCGTCGGCAAGAAAGACGAGCGCGGCGACGGGCTGTTCCCGGCCAAGGGCGCGCTCGATCCCAACGACATCGCCATAGCACTCGGCGAGAGGATCTTGCGGACGATCGGCCCGTCGGACGAGATTGCCGCGCGGGTGGCGAAACTTCGCCAGTTCCAGGCGATGCTCGCCGATACGTCAGACATCGCCTCGCGCACGCCCTTCTTCTGCTCCGGCTGCCCGCACAATTCCTCGACCAAGGTGCCGGACGGCTCGCTCGCCGCCGCCGGCATCGGCTGCCATTTCATGGCGCTTTGGATGGACCGCAACACCGTTGGTTTCACCGCCATGGGTGGCGAGGGCGCGCAATGGGTCGGCCAGGCGCCGTTTTCGAAGCGCGACCACATCTTCCAGAATCTTGGCGACGGCACCTACAACCACTCCGGCGCGCTGGCGATCCGCTTTGCGCTGTCGACCGACGCCAACATCACCTACAAGATCCTCTACAACGACGCCGTCGCCATGACCGGCGGCCAGCCGCACGAGGGCGGCCTGACGGTGGACATGATCGCCAGGCAGGTGCGCGCCGAGGGCGTCGAGCGCATCGCGATCGTCACCGACGAGCCGGACAAATATGCCGGCAAGGTCGAATTCCCCGCCGGCGCCACCATCCATCATCGCGACGACCTCGACCTCGTCCAGCGCGAATTGCGCGCGGTCAGGGGCACATCCGTGCTGATCTACGACCAGACCTGCGCCGCCGAAAAGCGCCGCCGCCGCAAGCGCGGCACCTTCCCCGATCCCGACAAGCGCGTCTTCATCAACGAGCTGGTCTGCGAAGGCTGCGGCGATTGCGGGGTGCAGTCGAATTGCGTGTCGATCCAGCCGGTCGAGACCGAATTCGGCCGCAAGCGCAGGATCGACCAGTCGAGCTGCAACAAGGATTTCTCCTGCATCAACGGGTTCTGCCCGTCCTTCGTCACCGTGCATGGCGCCAAGATCAGGAAGGCCGAGGGTATGGCCGGCACGACCGATCCGCTCGACGGCGTGCCCGCGCCCGCCGAATTTCCGCTCGGCGAACAAGGCTGGGCGGCGATCATCGACGGCGTCGGCGGCACCGGCGTCGTCACCATCGGCGCGGTGCTCGGCATGGCGGCCCATCTCGAAGACAAGGGCTGCGGCATGATCGACATGGCCGGCCTTGCCCAGAAGGGCGGCTCGGTGTTCACCCATGTCCGCATCGCGCAGAGCCCGGACGATATCCATGCCATCCGTGTTTCGGCCGGGAAGGCCGACCTCGTGCTAGGCTGCGACCTCGTCGTGTCGGGCGCCCAGAAGGTGCTCGCCGCGGTGCGCGAAGGCCACACGATCTTCCTCGCCAACACCGCCGAGATCATGCCCGGCGAGTTTACCCGTTCGGCGGATTTCTCGCTGCCTGTCGAGCGGCTGAAAAAGGCGATCCGCACTGCCGCCGGCGAGGATAAGGCGCATTTCTTCGATGCCACCCGCACCGCCACCGCGCTGTTCGGCAGCTCGCTCGGCGCCAACATGTTCATGCTCGGCTTCGCCTTCCAGCATGGCGGCTTGCCGCTGTCAGCCGAGGCAGTCGAAAAGGCGATCGAGCTCAACGGCCAGGCCGTGGCCATGAACGTCTCAGCCTTCCGCTGGGGCCGCCGTGCCGCCCACCAGCCGGATTTCGTGCGCGGCCTCGTTGCCCAGCCGGGCAAGACTGCACAGACGGCCGCTGTCGCCGAAACGCTGGACGACATCATAGCCCGCCGCGTCGCCTTCCTCACCGCCTATCAAAGCGCCGCCTATGGCAAGCGCTATGCCGACAGACTGGCCGCGCTGCGCAAGGCTGAAGCCAAGGCGGTGCCCGGTTCGACCAATGTGACCGAGGCCGCCGCGAGGAACCTGTTCAAGCTGATGGCGATCAAGGACGAATACGAGGTGGCGAGGCTCTATACCGACGGCTCCTTCGCCGCCGAGCTGGGCAAGCAGTTCCAGAGCTACGACAGCCTGGAATTTCATCTCGCGCCGCCAATCATGGGCAGGCGCGGCAAGGATGGCAAGCCGAGGAAATCGAGCTTCGGTCCCTGGATGATGAAGGGGTTTCGCCTGCTGGCAGCGATGAAAGGATTGCGCGGCACGGTCTTCGATGTGTTCGGCTACAGCACCGAGAGGCGTATGGAACGGCAGCTTCTTGTGCAGTACGAGGCTGACCTGGAGCTTGTCGCCGCAGCACTCGCGCCGGGCAAGGTCGAGGCCGCCGCAGCGCTTGCCTCGGTGCCGGCGCTCATTCGTGGCTATGGTCACGTCAGGCAGGCCAGTGCCGAAAAGGCCGCTGGCGAGCGCCAGAGGCTGCTCGATCGGTTGGCAAAGACGCCGGTACGGCGGGAACTCCAGGCCGCCGAGTGATCGATATGCCCTATTTACCTGAAACCTGCCTCACGTTGGGTCAACGGGGTTGGTGGCGGGGCCCGAAACGGCCTCTCTAAACCTTTCTTAAGGCGAATGTGACACAGCTTGGCTCCCCAGGGTTGGGATTCAAGCGTGAATCTAAGAAGAAAGAACGAGATCCCGGTCGACGTCTACATTCCGTTCGTCGAAACTCTGTTTCGCGACGGTTTCACGCTGTCGATTGGTCTCGTCGCGCAGACGCTCCTCGTCATTCTGGTCTACTGGAAGACCATGGACGTGACGTATCTTCTGGTCGCCGCTGGGCTGATCATCGTAGGCACGCTGCGCCTTCGCAATATCAAAAAGTATTTGCGGCGTCCTTCCCCGACGACTTGGGAGGAAGCGCGCGCCCGCGAAAACGACTATATCATTTATGGTTCGATGCACGGCTTCATGCTTGGTGCTTTCTGTTTCGTCGGCATCTATCTGGCACACGACAGCTATGCCGAAATAGCCGCTGTCTGCGTTACGCTGGCATCGGTCACGTCGATCGCCGGCCGCAACTATGGCTCGCCGCGGATGGTCATGATCTTCATCATGACCACCACATGGCCGATATCACTGGGTTTCATCCTGCGTGGCGATGTCTACCATGTCATACTTGGTCTGATGTCGGCTCCCTTCCTGTTCGCTATCAAACGGTTTGCCGATATCGTCCGCGAAGTCCTGTTTACCGCTCTGTCCGAGGAGAAGAAGGCGAATCGCATCGCCCAACGCTTCAATCGGGCGTTGAACACCATGTCGCATGGCCTTGTCATGCTCGGCCCCGACGGCCGAGTGGCGGTGGCCAATGCCGAAGCCGCGCATCTGATGTCGCTCAAGTCCCCCGACGCGCTGCTCGGGCGGTCGATCCACGGTCTGCTGATGCGCGGCGTTGCCGGCGGCATGCTGGCGCCGAAAGACTGCCGCTACATCGAAGCCCAGCTTACGCGCGCCCTGCGCGAAGGGCGCGACCGCAAGGTTCTCGTCTCGCTCGCGAACGGTCAGCATTACGAGTTCTCGGCGCGCGAGGGTAGCCAGGAACTGGGCGTCATCACCTTCGAGGACGTGACGGCCCGCGTTGAGGCGGAAGACAAGATCCGCTTCATGGCGCGTTACGACAGCCTCACCGGCCTGCCCAATCGCGCTTATTTCCACGAGCTGATCGGAGAGGCGATGGCGTCCGGCGACCTTGAGCGCCTTTGCGGGCTCGCCGTGCTTGATCTCGACGACTTCAAAAACGTCAACGACACCCTTGGTCACCCGGTCGGCGACGGATTGATCTACGCCGTCGCGGAGCGGCTGGCGGCGGTCGCCGGCCCAGGCATCACCATCAGCCGTTTCGGCGGCGACGAGTTCATGATCTTCTTCGACCGTGTCGAGGACGAAAGTCATCTGATCGGCCAACTCGACGGGATTTTCGTCGACTTGCAGGGCGAGGTCGACGTAGCCGGCCATGGACTGCGCATCCAGGCCAGCGGTGGCGCCGTGCTGTCGCGGGTCAAGGATACCGATGTCGACGCCATGATCGTCAAGGCGGATCTCGCGCTCTACAAGGCCAAGGAACTCGGCAAGAACACTTGGCGATTGTTCGAAGCGTCGATGGACGCCGCTTTCCGGAACCGCCAGCTGATGAAGGCGGATCTGCGCACCGCAGTGGAAAGCAAGGGGTTGCGGGTGGTCTACCAGCCGATCGTGGCGATGAGCACGATGCGCATCGTCAGTTGCGAGGCGCTGTGCCGTTGGGACCACCCCGAGCTCGGACCGATTTCGCCCAGCATCTTCATTCCGCTGGCGGAAGAAATGGGCATCATTTCCGAGATCAGCACCTTCGTCCTGCATGCCGCGTGCACTGAATGCGCCAAATGGCCCGCGCAGACCAGTGTCTCGGTCAATCTCTCGGCCAAGGACTTCCGCAACCGCGACGTTATCCAGAAGGTTCGCGATGCGCTCGCCAGTTCCGGTCTCGCCGCCGGCCGCCTGGAGATCGAAGTCACCGAGACGGCATTGCTCGACGACAAGTCGCTGACGCGTCAGTACATCGAGGAATTGAAACGGCTTGGCGTGCGCATCGCGCTCGATGATTTCGGCACCGGCTATTCGAGCCTGAGCTATCTCCACAAACTGCCGCTCGACAAGATCAAGATCGACCGTTCGTTCCTTATAGACGTCACCCAGAACAGCCGTTCGCTCGAATTGCTCAAGGGCATCGTCAATCTGTCACGGCCGCTGGGGCTTTCGGTGACCGTCGAGGGCGTCGAAACCTTCGAACAGCTCAAGATACTCTCGTTGCAGGTCAAGCCGGACCTGGTCCAGGGATTCCTGTTCGGCTCAGCGCTCAGCGCATCCGGCATCGAGACCATGTCGAGCACGGTCTGGCCCTTTGCTAAGGACATCAAGACGGGCAGGAAGGCGACACGCCGCTAATTCCTGACGAAAAATCTCGTACTTTAGTATAATTTTACCTATTATTAAGGTTAATGACTGGTAAATGACCCCTATCCAGTTTTCATCTTTACATCGTACGACCCCGCCGTAGTGTTGCTCGCGGGGGCAGTTTGCGGGGTTTGAGTTCATGGTTGTTGAGTTGACTTCGCCTCGCCAGGCGGCGGGCGCTGAACATGAGAATATGTCTACTTTCGCGCGTCACGTTTATGCGCTCCTCGACCGGACGGAATACCGCCGCTGTGAAACCGGCGAGGATTTCGAAAGTATCTACAGGTTGCGCTACAACGCCTATCGGATGAACGCGCTGGTACCCGAGAATGCTTCCCGCGAGGTCCATGACGAGTTCGACGAGCTGCCGAACTGCCATACGTTCGGCATCTACATAGACGGGCGGCTGGTCAGTACGATGCGCCTGCACGATGTGTCCGCCGACAACCCAGCGTCGCCGGCTCTAAGCGTCTACAAGGACCTGTTGACGCCGCGTCTGGCGGCTGGCGAGCTCTTTATCGACCCAAGCCGTTTTGCCGTAGACGCCGAGTGGTCGCGGGTTTATCCGCAGATCCCTTACGTCACGCTGCGCTTGGCCGGCATGGCGTGCTTCCACTTCCACGCGCCTTATTGCATATCCATGATCCGCGAAGATCATGCCGCCTTTTACAAACGTATCTATCGGGCACGGCCGATCGGCGACGCGCGTCCTTATGCTGGCGTAATCAACTGTTTTGCGCTGCTCTATCAAGCCGATGTCCTGGCGATCAAGAACGAGACCTACGCCCGGTTCCCATTTTTCCGGTCGACGCCGATGGAACAGCGCCTGATGTTCGGCAAGCCGCCGGCCGGAGAACTCGCGCCGCTGACCATCCTGCCGACAGCCAAATACTATCGCGAAGCCGCCTGACATCTGGCAAATTTAGAGCGCGGCTGGAGCTTTCCGGCCGCTTCGGCGTTCTGGGAGGCGCGCGGGTGGCGCGTGGACGACGTCAATCTGCATCGCTCCGGCGGCAATTCTATCGAAAGGAACCGACATGACCATTTCCACGCTCGCACTCACTCCACTGATCTCGCTGATTGCCGGCGTGCTGATCCTGGTGATGCCGCGGCTCCTCAACTACATCGTCGCGCTCTATCTGATCGTCGTCGGCCTGCTCGGGTTGTTTCCACAGCTCGCCGGCTGAAAATGGCGGCTGGCGCGGCGAGCGTTAGCCGGCAAGCAAGCGCAAGGCGGCTGCAACGGTTGCCTCCGGAACATCCTTGGCGGCTTCAACTTTCCTTTGAGGCTGTTGTCTCCGGCGATGCGGCAATAGCGCCATTGCCCTCGGCCCGGCTTTTCGCTATGTGCCTCAAAGATGTCTTCGAAGGGGTATTCCTATGGCTGATCACACGCCGACCGGTCCTGTCGAACTGGGCGCGAAGATGGACTATGCCGAGCACGACCGCACCTATGCCGGCTTTGTCATGCTCGCCAAATACGGATCGCTCTTTTGCGCCGCCGTGCTCTTGGCAATGGCTTTCGGCTTCTTTGCGGGCGGCTTCTTCTCCGGGTTTATCCTGTTCGTTCTGATCCTCGCCGTCGGCGCCTTCATTCTCCGGTAAATTCTTCAAAACCCCTTGCCCTTCAAACCCTTGCCCGCGACATCGCCGGAAGTCCGGCCGGCGTCCTGCGCAGACAGGTTCCAGCCGAAAGGATCATGCGGTGGGACAGACGGTTTTCATCCCTCGTGAGCTCGATGCGAACGAGCCGCGCGTTGCCGCCTCGCCGGACACGGTGAAGCGGCTGGCGGGGCTGGGGTTCGACGTGATCGTCGAAAGCGGCGCCGGCACGGCATCGCGCATTCCCGACGAGGAGTTTGCCAAGGCGGGCGCTGCGATCGGCAAGGCCGGCGATGTCGCCAAGGCCGATGTGGTGCTGAAGGTGCGCCGGCCTAGTGAAGCGGAGCTGAAGGCCTATCGCCGGGGCACAGCGGTCATCGCCATCATGGATCCCTACGGCAACGATGCTGCCGTCGATGCTCTGGCAAGGGCCAGCGTCACCGCCTTCTCGATGGAGTTCATGCCGCGCATCACCCGCGCCCAGTCCATGGATGTCCTGTCCAGCCAAGCGAACCTCGCCGGCTATCAGGCGGTGATCGACGCGGCTGCCGAATATGACCGGGCGCTGCCGATGATGATGACGGCGGCCGGCACTGTGCCGGCGGCGAAGGTCTTCATCATGGGCGTCGGTGTCGCCGGCCTGCAGGCCATTGCGACGGCAAGACGGCTTGGCGCCGTCGTCACCGCCACCGACGTGCGCCCCGCCGCCAAGGAGCAGGTCGCCTCGCTGGGCGCAAAGTTCCTGGCGGTCGAGGACGAGGAGTTCAGGGCCGCCGAGACCGCTGGCGGCTACGCCAAGGAAATGTCCAGGGAATACCAGGCCAAGCAAGCGGCACTGACCGCCGAGCACATCGCCAAGCAGGACATCGTCATCACCACGGCGCTGATTCCCGGCCGTCCGGCGCCGAAGCTCGTTTCGGCCGCGATGGTCGCCTCGATGAAGCCGGGCTCGGTGATCGTCGACCTCGCGGTCGAGCGCGGCGGCAATGTCGAAGGCGCCGTGCCCGGGCAGGTGGTGACCACGGCCAACGGGGTAAAGATCGTCGGCCATCTCAACGTGCCGGGCCGCGTCGCGGCATCCGCCTCGCTGCTCTACGCCAGGAACCTCTTTGCCTTCCTCGAGACGCTGGTCGACAAGACCACGAAGACGCTTGCCATCAACCGCGACGACGATCTGGTCAAGGCGACGATGCTGACCGATGGCGGCCAGGTCGTGCATCCGGCTTTCGTCAGGGTTGAGCAAGCGCCGTGTGTCGAACCGCCGGCGATCCCGGCCAAAACGATGGTCGCCGACGCTTCCGCGAAACCGGCTGCTGCAAAGAAGGCCGCGCCCAAGAAACCGGTCGCACCCAAGTCGCCCCCATCGAAGTCGAAAGGGACCGCGTGATGGACCAGACCTTGCAGAAAGCCCTCGACCAGCTCGACCAGGCGACCGCTGCCGTCCGGCTCGCGGTGCAGGATCTGGCCACCGCTCCAGGCGGCACCGATGCGGCAGCCGACGCTGCGCACGCGCTGTCCGGCGGGGCGATCGATCCGTTCGTCTTCCGTTTCGCCATTTTCGTCCTGGCGATCTTCGTCGGCTATTACGTCGTCTGGTCGGTGACGCCGGCGCTGCACACGCCGCTGATGGCAGTGACCAACGCCATCTCCTCGGTCATCGTCGTCGGCGCGCTGCTTGCCGTCGGCATCTCGGCGTCCGGCATCGCCACCGGTTTCGGTTTCGTCGCGCTGATGCTGGTCTCGGTCAACATCTTCGGCGGCTTCCTCGTCACCCAGCGCATGCTGGCCATGTACAAGAAGAAGGACAAGTAGAGCGAGATGAACGCCAACTTCGCCTCCTTCCTCTATCTGGTCTCCGGAATCCTGTTCATCCTGGCATTGCGTGGCCTGTCACACCCGACCACCAGCCGCCAGGGCAACATGTACGGCATGATCGGCATGGCCATTGCCATCGCCACCACGCTGGCGCTGGCGACCCCTTCGGCGGGCGGCTTCGGCCTCATCGTGCTTGGTCTTTTGATCGGCGGCTCGGTCGGCGCGGTCACCGCACGGCGCATCGCCATGACCTCGATGCCACAGCTGGTCGCCGCCTTCCACTCGCTCGTCGGCCTCGCCGCGGTCATGGTGGCGGCTGCCGCCATCTATGCACCGGAAAGTTTTGGCATCGGCACAGTCGCCGATATCCATGCTCAGGCGCTGATCGAGATGAGCCTCGGCGTCGCCATCGGCGCCATCACCTTCACCGGCTCGGTCATCGCTTTCCTCAAGCTCGACGGCCGCATGTCGGGCAAGCCGATCATGATCGGCGGCCGCCACTTCATCAACGCCGCGCTTGGCATCGCGCTGATCGTGCTGATCGTGCTGCTGGTCACCTCCGAGTCCAAGCTGGTGTTCTGGCTGATCGTCGCGGCATCGCTTGTCCTTGGCGTCCTGCTCATCATCCCGATCGGCGGCGCCGACATGCCGGTGGTCGTCTCGATGCTGAATTCCTATTCGGGCTGGGCTGCGGCAGCACTCGGCTTCACGCTCGGCAATCTGGCGCTGATCATCACCGGCGCGCTGGTCGGCTCGTCCGGTGCGATCCTGTCCTACATCATGTGCAAGGGCATGAACCGGTCTTTCATCTCGGTCATCCTCGGCGGCTTCGGCGGCGAGACTTCCGCCGCAGCGGACGACGGCATCGAGCGCACGGTCAAGCAGGGTTCGGCCGACGATGCCGCCTATCTGATGATGAACGCACAGAAGGTCATCATCGTGCCGGGCTACGGTATGGCGGTCGCCCAGGCGCAGCATGCGCTGCGCGAGATGGCGGACAAGCTCAAGGCAGCCGGTGTCGACGTGAAATACGCCATTCATCCGGTCGCCGGCCGCATGCCGGGCCACATGAACGTGCTGTTGGCCGAAGCCAACGTGCCTTACGACGAAGTATTCGAGCTGGAGGACATCAACTCCGAATTCGCGCAGGCCGACGTCGCCTATGTCATCGGCGCCAACGACGTCACCAACCCTTCGGCTCGTGACGACAAGTCGTCGCCGATCTACGGCATGCCGATCCTCGATGTCGACAAGGCCCGCACCTGCCTGTTCGTCAAGCGCTCGCTCGGCTCCGGCTACGCCGGCATCGACAACACGCTGTTCTACAAGGACGGCACCATGATGCTGCTCGGCGACGCCAAGAAGATGACCGAAGAGATCGTCAAGGCGATGGATCACTGACCGGCTTCGCGGCGCCGATACACCGCCGGTTGCTCGAATTAAGCCCGGCTCCCCGCCGGGTTTTTTCTTGACCCTGAGCATCCGACGTCTTTGCTTCCATGCCGGTTTCAGAGCTACGATGGGCGAATTCTGTTCCGGGATTTTCACCAACGGAGGCACTGGTGTCCGACCTTCATCCTGCTGCGTCGCCGGTCACGGGCAGTACGCCGGCCCCGGGTAAAACGCCGCGCAAGCTCAGTCAGGCTGTGGTCATCGTGCATGGCATGGGCGAACAGCAGCCCATGAGCACGCTGAGGGAATTTGTTCAGGCTGTTTGGAGTCACGATCCCGCTCGCGTGCCGTTTTATGCCCGTGTCTCCGATCCGGGCCGGCCCGCCGGCGAGAAGATCAACCGGAGCTGGATCACGCCCGACAGCCGGACGAATTCGCATGAGCTTCGCCGGATCACCACCCCTTACGACGTCGCTGGCCGCCGCACCGATTTCTACGAGCTCTATTGGGCCGACATCACGCAAGGCACGACACGGGGCCGGCTTGCAGCCTGGGTGACGAGCCTGCTCTGGCGCAAGCCCGCCGACATTCCGCGCGATGCCCGTGGGCTTTATGTCGTCACGCTTCTGGCCGTCATAACGGTCCTGTGTGCGGCGCTCGTGCTCGCGACATCGGCCTCGCAAGGGTATCTTTCCTGGACCACGGGCACGCTCGTCACGATCCTGGCCTCGTTCGTCATCTGGTTGGTGGACCGATTTGGCCTGCCTTATTTCGGCGATGTGGCCGCCTATGTGCGTGCTGAAGCGGCAACGGTCGAGAAGCGCGCGCTTGTCCGCGACCGTGGCCTGACGCTGCTGAGGCGTCTCATGATGGACGATGGCTACGACCGGATCGTGCTGGTCTCGCACAGCCTGGGATCAATCATCGCCTATGATCTGCTGCAGATATTGTGGGCCGATTTCAGGCCCCGAAAGCTGGAAGCTGCCCGCGACAAGGCGAGGCTGAAGGCAATCCACGCCGTCGACAAGGCCACGCTCAAGTCAGATGGTGCTGCGTGGCCCAGCTTGGATGATTTTTCCGGATTCCGGCGCGCCCAATGGGAGCTCTATCGGCAGCTTCGCGTCAGGGACGCCGATCATCCATTACCATGGAAGATCAGCGATTTCGTCACGCTTG
>NZ_RZTI01000042.1:0-1160 GCF_003997275.1 Mesorhizobium sp. M6A.T.Ce.TU.002.03.1.1 | reverse complement strand
ACCTACAATCTCGCCGAATTCAGGCGCGGCATCGCTGAGCGGCTGTTCTCGGCATGCCCGCCAATTGCCGAGACGGCGGCCGGTGGAACCGTCCTTTACCAGGAAGGGCGCAGCCGTTCGGGCAAGCCACAGCGGGCGGTGCATCATGGTGCGGTGTTTGCCGCGACCCGTTGGACCAATATCTTCGACCGGGGCAATGGCTGGCTGACGGGCGACCCGATTTCCGGGCCGATGGCAGAAAATTTCGGCCCCGGCGTGGAGGACATTCAGGTCAAGTTGCGCAGTTCGCGTGGTCGCATCTTCACCCACACGCTCTACTGGTCACTGAAGGCTACCGGTATCGAGATCGCCCCAGCCGCCGGCACGCCGCGTTCGCATATTGACGTGCTGCGCGACGCAGTCGACCTCGCCCGCAAATTCGAGCCAAGTCAGGCAGTGCCGACGATCGCTGCTGGAAAATAGGAGCCCGCTCGTCTCGGCGAATCAGCGCGCGCAATCCATGGCGATCGCCATTAAAACAACAGGCCCATGCCGGCTCACAGTCCGGCATGGAGGGCACCGTCAAGCACCGATCAACGGTTGGTCAGGAAGACCGCCTCCTCGTCGTCGCGTTGCCTGCCGCCAAGGGCGGCCGCCGCGCTCGCGATGAAGGCGCCGACGACCAGGGACAGCGCGCCAACCAGCGCAAAACTGGCACCGGCCTTCCTGGCGGTATCCGCGGCCTGCTGGGCCTGGACCTTTGTTTCCTGTGCCCTGGCAATCACCGCATCCACACGGACCTTGGCATCCGGTTCCGACAGCCCCGTGCGGGCAGCCACCAACTGCGACAGATAGGTCTTGTCGTCTGCCGAAACTTCGCCTGCAGCTGCGCTCGCGATCAAAATGCGTGAAGCCTGCGCCGTGGCCGCCGCATCGCTCTCCGGATTGGCGGCAGCAAGCCTGGCCGCATCGGCCGGGCGGAACAACGTATCGACGAAGTACGACGTTGCGTTGTCGGTCGAGCCGCTTCCGACGTTCGCACTAGCACCTGCCGAAGCGCCCATTGCCGCGCCAGACGCGACAGTCGAAGCGGCCTGGACACCAGTTCCGATAGCCGCGGAGAGCGCCGAACCGAGCACCGCGGCAACGAGCAAGGTCGCAAGCGCCCAAGCGAGGAAGCC
>NZ_RZTI01000041.1:0-42749 GCF_003997275.1 Mesorhizobium sp. M6A.T.Ce.TU.002.03.1.1 | reverse complement strand
GCCATTGCGGCGCCGGCTGCTTGCCGGCGGTGATCACATTGATGCGGTTGTAGGTTCTCAGGCAATGGTCGGCGATCCAGAGCAGCGTGTTGGCATCCGGCGGAAAATACAGCCTGACCGTATCGGCCTTCTTGTTGGCGACGAAGTCGGCAAAGCCCGGATCCTGATGGCTGAAGCCGTTGTGATCCTGCCGCCAGACATGGGAGGTCAGCAGGTAATTGAGAGAAGCGATCGGCTTGCGCCAGGCAAGCTCCCTGGACGTCTTCAGCCATTTCGCATGCTGGTTGACCATGGAATCGACGATGTGGATGAACGCCTCGTAGCAGGAGAACAGGCCATGGCGGCCGGTCAGCAGATAGCCCTCCAGCCAACCCTGGCAGAGATGCTCGCTAAGCACCTCCATGACGCGGCCGTCCCGGGAGAGCTGGACGTCATAGGGCTCGATCCGCTGCATCCAGACCCGGTCCGTGACTTCGAATACGTCGTCAAGGCGGTTGGAGGATGTCTCATCCGGCCCCATCAGCCGGAAATTCCTGGCCTCAGCATTCAGGCGTATGACGTCGCGGAGATAGCTTCCGAGAATCCGCGTCGCCTCGGCCTTGGCGCCTCCTGGACGCGGCACATCGAGCGCCAGGCTTTTCCAATCTGGAAGCGCGAGGTCGCGCTTCAGCAATCCGCCATTGGCATACGGGGTCGCGCCCATGCGCTGGGACCCGTTTGGCGCAAGCGCCGCCAGGTCTGGAAGTAGACGCCCGCCGTCGTCGAACAGCTTTTCCGGTTCGTAGCTCCGCATCCAGTCTTCGAGGATCTTGCGGTGCGCCTCGTTGCCGCGAGCATTCGACACCGGCACTTGATGCGAGCGCCAGAAATCCTCGACCTTCTTGCCATCGACCTCTTTCGGTCCGGTCCAGCCCTTTGGGCTGCGCAGCACGATCATCGGCCACAGCGGACGCTCTCCCTGCCAGCCCGGAGCACGGGCTCGCTTCTGGATTGAGCGGATCCTGTCCAGCGCGGTGTCCAGCTTCGTGGCCATCAACCGATGCATGGGAATTGGCTCGTGACCTTCGACGAAAAATGGTTCGTAGCCATAGCCGGCAAACAGGCTTCGCAATTCCACGTCATCCATGCGGGCTAGGATTGTCGGGTTGGCGATCTTGTAGCCGTTGAGATGCAGGATCGGCAGCACGGCGCCGTCGGATGCCGGGTTCAGGAACTTGTTGGAGTGCCATGCCGCCGCGAGCGGACCGGTTTCCGCCTCACCGTCGCCGACGACGCAGGCGACCACCAGATCGGGATTGTCGAAGGCCGCGCCGAAAGCATGGACCAGCGCATATCCCAGTTCTCCGCCTTCATGGATCGAGCCGGGCGTTTCGGGCGCCACATGGCTAGGCACGCCGCCAGGAAAGGAGAATTGCCGGAAGAGCTTTTTCAGGCCGTCCTCGCCCTGGCCGATTTCCGGATAGATCTCGCTGTAGGTGCCCTCGAGCCATGTGTTCGCGACCATCGCCGGGCCGCCATGACCTGGGCCGCAGATAAACAGAATTTCGAGACTGCGCTCACGGATGACGCGGTTCAGGTGGACGTAGATGAAATTGAGGCCGGGTGTCGTGCCCCAATGGCCGAGCAGCCGCGGCTTGACGTGCTCGGCTTTCAAGGGCTCGCGCAGGAGCGGATTGTCGAGCAGGTATATCTGGCCAACCGAAATGTAGTTCGCGGCGCGCCAATAGCGGTTCATGAGAGCGACCTGATCAAGGCCTGTTGGCTGCGCGGTGGTCCGAGCCTCGTCGTTCATCGAAACGTCTCCAGAATGCGTTTGCCCGTCGATATCTGGAGTGCCATCGCCCCGGAGAAAGGATTTTCACGGAAATAAGTTCGGCTGGAGCCGCCATTTACGCCCGCCAATCGCTCTTTTGCAGGAACCTGGAAGCTCGCCAACGGTTAAGGAGACGAGCCGCAGGAAATGAGATCAAGCGCTGCCGAGGCCGGGCGCGCACTGATGGAGGGATTGTCGCCGTTGGGCACGATTGGGGGGCACAATCGGGCCGGAGGGCCGCCAACTGGCAAGAGGAGCAAAAGATGCTCGATCTTCCCGATGCACGCAACCGAATGGTCGAAGTCCATCTCAGTCGCCGTGGCATCCATGACCACGAGGTGCTGGAAGCGATGCGTGAGGTTCCGCGCGAGGCTTTCGTCGCACCCGGCTTTGAAGAATTCGCCTACGAGGATGGGCCGCTGCCGATTGCGGAGGGCCAGACGATATCGCAGCCCTACATCGTCGCATTGATGATCGAGATGGCGGAGATCGGACCGGGCGACCATGTCCTGGAGGTTGGCACCGGCTCCGGGTACGCGGCTGCCGTGATGAGCCGGATCGTCGAACGCGTTTACACGATCGAACGCCACGCTGGATTGGCCGAAACGGCGAGGCAGCGGTTCGAAGAGCTTGGCTATGATAATATCGAAGTTCGCACCGGCGATGGCACCAAAGGCTGGCCCGACGCAGCGCCCTTCGACGCCATTCTGGTCGCAGCCGGCGGACCCGGTGCGCCGCTTGCGCTTCAGGAGCAGCTCGACGTCGGCGGCAGGCTCGTCATCCCGGTCGGCGACGAACCGCATGATCAGCGCCTTCTCAAGGTCACCCGAACCGGCGCTGCAACTTACAGCGAAGAGGATTTCGGCGGCGTGCGGTTTGTCCCGCTCATCGGCGAGCAGGGCTGGCCCGAGAATGGCAGCCGCATCGCGGATCGTCCGTCCGGACGCGCGCGCACGCGCAGCCTGCCGGAGATGATCGCGGCGGCGGCCGAACCGCTGCCGGATTTCGACGATCCGGCGTTCGGCGAATTGTTCGACCGGTTTGGCGACAGGCGCGTCGTCCTGCTCGGTGAAGCGAGCCACGGCACGTCGGAGTTCTACCGAGCCCGCGCGGCGATCACTCGCAGGCTGATCGAGAAACACGGCTTCACCATCGTCGCAGTCGAGGCCGACTGGCCTGATGCAGCGGCGATCGATCGCTACGTCCGCCACCGGTCGTCACGCGCTGACGCCGATCCGCCGTTCCAGCGGTTTCCCACCTGGATGTGGCGCAACACGGACGTTGCGGCGTTCGTCGACTGGATGCGACAACACAATGAAAGGATCAGGATATCGTCCCGACTGGCGGGGTTCTATGGCCTCGACATCTACAACATGAGCGGATCGATCGCCGCGGTTCTGCAATATCTCGACCGGGTCGATCCGCAGGCGGCAAAGATCGCACGTGAACGCTATGGCTGCCTGACGCCTTGGCAAAACGAGCCATCCACCTATGGCCGTGTCGCGCTCACATCGGGTTACGAGAAATGCGAGAAGGCGGTGCTTGAACAATGCCGCGAACTGCTTGCCAAACAGCTCGACTATGCGCAGCAGGACGGCGTCGATTTTCTGGATGCCACCCAGAATGCCCGGCTGATCGCTTCCGCAGAACGCTACTATCGGATCATGTACTATGGCGGCGCGCAGTCCTGGAACCTGCGCGACACCCACATGTTCGAGACGCTCGAGCATCTGCTGGAAGCTCGCGGGCCGAACGCCAAGGCGGTCGTGTGGGCGCATAATTCCCATATTGGCGACGCCCGCTATACCGAGATGGGAATTGTCAGGGACGAAGTGAACATAGGCCAGCTCTGCCGCCAGCGTTTCGGCGACGGGGCAGCCTTGATCGGGCTCGGCACGCATTCCGGGACAGTGGCCGCGGCCTCCGACTGGGACGGCGAGATGGAAATCAAGCGGGTGCGGCCTTCCCATAGCGATAGCTACGAGCGGCTTTGCCACGACTGCGGCGTCTCGCGTTTCCTGCTCGACATCAAGCGCGACGACACGCTGCGCGAACGGCTTCTGGAGCGTCGGCTGGAGCGCTTCATCGGCGTGATCTATCGGCCGGAGACCGAGCTGCGCAGCCATTATGCGGATGCCTCTCTGTCCCAGCAATTTGACGCGTTCGTCTGGTTTGACGAGACCGCTGCTGTGACGCCGCTTGGGCCGGAGCATGTCGGAACGGGCGTTCCCGACACCTATCCGTTCGGGCTTTAGCGCCTCACGACAGAGCCGCATCAGGTGCGTTTCGGCGGAACATTCATCGCGCCCTGCTGTTTCTAGAGCAGGACCCTTTTTGAGGAGTTGTGCCATGAGCGGAACCAAACATCCAAAGTGGAAAAAACCGAGCGATGCCGATCTGAGGAACAATCCCGGTATCGGGACCTCCAAGGGCACGATCAAGGAAGGCGACGAACTCATGCTCGAAGGCGAAAACACGATCGAAGGCGATGTCGAGAACGACACGAATGCCCTTGGCGGGATCAATCCAAGGCAGAAGATGCGGACGAACAAGTAGCGTCGCTGCGCATCCTCCGCGTTATTCACTCCCAGCAAAAAATGTCGCGGCGACAGCAATTGAGATCAGGCTCAGCATCGCAAGGCCTGCCCTGGCGACGTGCGAGGCTTCCCAAACGTCGCGCAAGTCTCTCCAGTCGCCGCTTTGCTTCCGAGGGAGCAATGAAAAAAACGTCGCGGCTGGCTTCGACACAGCGACATCTTGCACCCAGAAATTGTTGACGGGATGGGTGACCAACCAATAGGTCGCATGTTCCGCCACCAAGAAGACAAGGGACGTCAAGGTCCACCAGAATCGAGCGCCTGGATAAGGCGTCAGGTAGAGCAGGATGGCGAGCGCAATGATGCCGCCGATCTCGGCGAACCCGCCGACAGTGAAGCCGGGATAGTAGATCGCCTGCACAGATTTGTAAGTGGCCTCCTTGAGGCGCAACTTGCCGGGCAACTCCAACGCGTGCGCGAGCGAGAGCGCCATCGTGATTGCGACCAGAAGAAGGGTGACAATCATGAACGCGCGCATGCTGCTGCTCCCTGATCCGTGCCTCGCAATAAGCAGCGTACATAGAGTGCTCCCCGACCCGGTAAAGGTGACGAAGGTGGAGGCGCGGCCCCATTTTCCAGCGCCGCTGGCATTGAGTTCCGCCGAAATTGTCACTCGGACGGCGCGTCCGTGCCATCGGCCTTCCAAATGGCCACGCCTGTGACGGCAGGGAACCATCGTCAGGCACGATGGTTGTCATCCCAGGGTGATCCTCCTCAAGGAACATCCCAGGGTGTTCCTCAGGAACATCCCAGGGTGATCCTCCTCAAGGAAACGGCCATGACCGATCCTGATCCTGATCCGAACAATCCCGTTCCAATACCGGATAATCCCAATCCTGAGCCTGCCCGGCCGCCTGCTCCGCCGGAAACTCCGCCGAATGAGCCTCCGGGCGTTCCTCCGCCTTCGCCTGATCCCGTTCCCAGCCCGGAAAGGCAGCCCGTCGAAATTCCTCCCGATACACCACCCGAGATTCCCACGGAACCGACCTTCCCGGGTCCTACGGCCAGAGCATCGGACCCACAGCAAACCTGATCACGAGAGGCTGGGCTGACGCATGGCGAAACAGCGCGGCCCCGCAGCGATTGGCTGTAGACCGACGCCGTCGCCGGCCGTCCGGTTGATCATTCCCCGATTTGGCTGGTCGAACGCTCGTTGAGCGTCCCACCCGTTTGCGCATCGATCGCCGCCAGGCTGACCTCATAGCCCCACAGGCGACGGATATGGCGCAGTGTCGCGTCGCGGCTGGCCTCCTCCAGCACGATGCCGTTCTTCACCTTGTGCTCCAGTCGCAACTGTCGGTCGCCGAGCAGATCCACATCCACCACCTGGATATCCGGCCGGCTAGCGCCGATGTCGTAGCTGTGAGCGAGCCCGGCGCGTATCTTTTCGTAGCCACGCTCATTGTGTATCGACGCGACTTCGTAATGCGGTTCGCTAGCGGCATCGGCGAGGATAAAGAACCGCCATTTCCGCATCAGGGCGGGGCTCAGATACTGGCGGATGAAAGATTCGTCGCGATGGTTCGCCCACGCGTCGAGCAGGGTTTCGCGCCAATTGCCGTTGCCGGCTATATCGGGGAACCAGTCACGATCCTCGGCGGTCGGCTCAGTCGATATGCGCTGGATGTCCTGCATCATGTCGAGGCCCAAGGCATAGGGATTGATGCCGGAAAACCGCGGATCGTCGAAAGCCGGCTGAAAGATCACGTTCGAATGGTTGCGCAGGATTTCCAGCATCGCGCCTTCGGTGATCTGGCCGCGATCGAACAGCATGTTCATGAGTGTGTAGTGCACGAAGGTGGCACAACCTTCGTTCATCACCTGCGTTTGCCGCTGCGGATAAAAGTATTGCGCGACGACGCGGACGATCCTGATGATTTCACGTTGCCAAGGCTCCAGGACCAGGCTGTTTTTTTCCAGGAAGTAGAGCAGGTTCTCCTCGGGCAGCTTGAGCGTTTTCTTCCGCTCCGCCATGCCGAGGTCCGTTTCGCTGGCCTTGGTCCCGTCCTTCGAACGCGGGAGCGTGCGCCACAGGTCGTTGTAGGAACGCTCTTCGTACTCCAGGCGCTCGCGAATGCCTTCACGCTGCCGCTCCGACGACAGCTTCGGCGGCCGATGGTATCTGAACACGCCCTGTTCCATCAGCGCGTGGGCCGAGTCGAGGATCGCCTCCACCGCGGCCACGCCGTGCCGCTCCTCGCAGCGGGCAATGTAGCCTTTGGCGAAATCAAGATAACTCAGGATCGCGCTGGCATCCGTCCACTGCCGGAACAGATGATTGTTCTTGAAGAAATGATTATGGCCAAGTGCTGCATGAGCTGTCACCAGGGCCTGCAGGGCCATGGTGTTTTCCTCCATCAGGTAGACGATGCAAGGATTGGAATTGATGACCAGTTCATAGGCGAGCCCCCGCCCGCCTTTGCGATAGAGCAATTCCTGATAGAGGAAATGCTTGCCGAAGGACCAATGGCGATACATCAGCGGCATGCCGACCGAGGAATAGGCGTCGAGCATCTGCTGGGACGAGATGATCTCCATCTGCACTGGATAGACGTCAAGGTGAAGCTCTTCGATCGCGATCGCCTCGATCGCTTCGTAGGCGCGCGACAATGTCTTGAAATCCCAGTCGGACCCCGAAAAGAGCAAACCTGATTTGCTGGTTTGGCCGGATTTGCTGGTCTGGCCGAATTTGCTGGTCTGGTTCGCCATCAGCTCACCTTCAAGCGCTCTTCTGGAAGGCCGGCTGCCTGGCAAAGAGCTGGCGGAAGACCGGATAGATGTCGGCTGCGTTGGCGATGCGGCTCATCTGGAAATTCGGCCATCTCTGGTTGACAGCATTGTAGGCGCGCCAGAGCGAGGTTCCATTGTCGGTGGTGCCGAAAATATGGCTCTCGCGTTCGTCGATGATCTCGACATAGGCGAAATACTGGCACAGGCGCATGATCTGGCTGTCCATGAGGCCTATGCAGCGCTCGGAATCGGTCACGAAATTGTCGCCATCCGATGCCTGGGCGGCATAGATGTTCCACTCGTTGCTGGGATAGCGTTGCTCGATGATGCGGTGCATCTCTTCGAGGGCCGTGGAAACGACCGTACCGCCGCTTTGCGTATTGTAGAAGAAGGTTTCCTCATCCACCTCCTGCGCCTCGTGCGTATGACGGATGAAGACGATTTCGGTGCGATCGTAGCGCCGTTTCAGGAACAGGTGCAGCAGCACGAAGAAGCGCTTGGCCAAATCCTTCTCGCGCTCGCCCATTGAGCCGGATACGTCCATGAGACAGAACATGACCGCATTGGCATTCGGCACGGGCCGGAAGTCGAAACGGTTGAAGCGGATGTCGACCGGGTCGACATAGGCGATCCGCTTGCGGCGGCGCTCAAGTCGCTCAAGCTCTTCCCGCAACGCTGTAATGCGCTGGCCTGCCGCCGCGCTCGCGGGCTCTGCCTCCAGGATTGCGAGTTCCTCCGCAATCGCATCGAGTTCCCCCTGCTTGGGACGCCTGAGCGCAATTCGGCGACCATGGCTGTTTCGCATCGTGCGCCCGACATTGATGTTGGTTGGGGCACCGGTCGCGGCGAACCCAGCCCGGCGCGGCTTGAAGGCAAGTATCTCCTTGAGATTGAGCTTGACCATGTCGGGAAGTTCGAGATCCTCGAAGAAGAGATCGAGCACCTCCTCGCGCGAGAGCACGAAACGAAAGTCGTCTTCCGAGACCGCTTTCCCGGGAGACGAGCCGCCGCCGCCCTGGCCGGGCTTGGGAACCCGGTCGCCTGGGGCGAAATGCTTGTTGCCCGGCAGGATGTGCTGCCGCCTGCCGCTGTCCTTCGCATCGCCGAAGCTCGGCTCGGCTGTGCCCCTCGCTGGCATGGAGACGGCATGCTCGGCATCCACATCCGCGATCTTGCCGGTGCGGATCTGATCCCGGATGCTTCGCTTCAGTTCCTCGCGCGCACGCTTCAGGAAGCGCTGGCGGTTGCCGAGGCTCTTGTCCTTCGGGTTCAGTCGGCGATCGATGAAGATCGGCATGGAACCATCCCGGCCGGACTCAACCCGCCTTGTTCACCCGCATGTACCAGTCCACCAGCCGGCGGACCTGACGTTCGGTGTAACCGCGTCCGACCATCCGATGCACGAACTCGGTATGCCGCTTCTCTGTTACGCTGTCCTGCTTGGAGCCGAAGCTGATCACCGGGAGCAGATCCTCGACCTGGCCGAACATCCGCTTTTCGATGACTTCGCGCAGCTTTTCATAGCTTGTCCATGACGGATTGCGGCCATTATTCCTGGCCCGGGCGCGCAACGTGAACTTCACGACCTCGTTGCGGAAGTCCTTGGGATTGGCGATGCCGGCCGGCTTTTCGACTTGCGACAGTTCGTTGTCCAGCACCTCGCGATTGAGGATCTGGCCGGTGTCGGAGTCTTTGTAGTCCTGATCCTCGATCCAGGCGTCGGCGTAGGCGATGTAGCGGTCGAACAGGTTCTGGCCGTATTCGCTGTAGGATTCCAGATAAGCCTTCTGGATCTCATGGCCGATAAACTCGGCATAACGCGGGGCGAGTTCGGACTTTATGAAGTCGAGATAAGCAGCTTCCGTTTCCTTTGGGAACTGCTCGCGCTTGATCGCCTCCTCCAGAATGTACATCAGATGCACGGGATCGGCGGCCACTTCCTTGGTGTCGTAGTTGAATGTCTGCGACAGGATCTTGAAAGCAAAGCGCGTGCTGACGCCGGTCATCCCTTCGTCGACCCCAGCGGCATCGCGGTATTCCTGAACCGACTTCGCCTTGGGATCTATGTCCTTGAGGTTTTCGCCGTCATAAACGCGCATCTTCGTGTAGAGCGGCGAATTGTCGTGCTCGGCCAGACGCGTCGATACGGTGAACCGGCTGAGAATGTCCAGCACCTCCGGAGCGCAGGAGCTGGAGGCCAACTCGCTCTCGCGCAGCAGCTTTTCGTAGATCTGCCTTTCTTCGGTGACCCGCAGGCAATACGGCACCTTGACCACCAGGATACGGTCGAGGAACGCCTCATTGTTCTTGTTGTTCTTGAACTGCAGCCATTCCGATTCGTTGGAATGGGCCACGACGATGCCCTGATAAGGGAAAGATCCGAAGTTTTCCGTGCCGTTGTAGCTGCCTTCCTGGGTAGCGGTCAGCAACGGATGGAGGACCTTGATCGGCGCCTTGAACATCTCGACGAACTCAAGCAACCCTTGCGTGGTCCGGTTCAGGCCGCCGCTGTAGGAATAGGCGTCCGGATCGGATTGGCTGAAATGCTCGAGTTGTCTTATGTCGACCTTGCCGACCAAGGCCGAAACGTCCTGGTTGTTTTCATCGCCTGGCTCGGTCTTGGCGATACCGATCTGGCGCAGCCGCGAAGGCATCAGCTTGACGACGCTGAACTTGGAGATGTCGCCGGACAGTTCATCGAGGCGCTTGGCCGCCCACGGCGAGATCAAGCCGTTCAACCGGCGCCGCGCGATGCCGTATTTGTCCTCCAAAAGGTCAGCCATGCGGTCGGGATGGAAAAGCCCGAGCGGCGATTCGAAAACCGGGCTGATCTGGTCGCCGACCTTCAGCGTATAGATCGGACGCTGCTCCATCAGCTTCTTCAGCCGTTCGGCCAGCGAGGACTTGCCGCCGCCGACAGGGCCGAGCAGGTAAAGAATCTGCTTGCGCTCCTCAAGCCCTTGAGAGGCGTAGCGAAAATAGCCGGCGATACGCTCGATCGTGTCCTCCATGCCATAAAACTCGGCGAAGGAGGGGTACACCTTGATTGTCCTGTTCGCGAAAATGCGGCCGAGCCGCTCATCCATGCTGGTGTCGACCAGAGTGGGTTCGCCGATCGCCTCGACCATCCGTTCGGGCGCCGAGGCATACATCGATTTATCCTCACGGCAGGCGAGGAGATATTGCTGGATGCTTATCTCCTCCTGCGCCGCATTCGTGTAAATCTCCGAAAACAGATCGAAGACGTCGGAGTGGTTCTCGCGCATGGTATCCTCGCCCCGGCCGGTCTGGTTGCTGTCGCCTCTTCATTCAACTGTCGGAAAGCCTTTGTGGTTCCCTCTCAACACGTAGTGAGTCTGAGACCAGATGTTAGGGGTCCAGACAGATATCGTCAAAGCCTGAAAACCAGCCAGCCAATGGTTCGCACAATGGAACGTTTCCGAGGGACGTCCATTCCTCCATCAGTGCGCTTGCCGAGCACAAGCCCGCCACGAACAAGCCGTTTTTTGGAGGAATGAACCATGCCGCTTACGCTCAGCAGTTCCGCCTTTGCCGAGGGTGGAAAAATTCCGGAAAGATATACCCGTGATGGAAAGAACGTGTCCCCGCCGCTGAAATGGTCGGGCGTGCCGGATAAGGCGAAGAGCCTCGTTCTCGTCGTGCAGGATCCCGATGCGCCGAACGGAACCTTCGGTCACTGGGCAGTGTTCAACATCCCGCCTGACGTCGGCGAACTGCCCGACGCTGAGAGTGGCAAGCCTGGTCCTGCAGCGCTCAGGCAAGCCACAAACGACTTTGGCAACGCTTACTATGACGGTCCTGAACCGCCGATCGGGCACGGCATCCATCATTACCATTTCCGACTTGCCGCGCTCGACACGCCGAGCCTCGCGATTCCGGGGTCCGCGGGCGTGGAGCGCATCTGGCAAGAAGCCAAAAAACATGTCCTGGAGGAAGCAGAATTGGTGGGGACATACGAACGCAACGGTTGAATTGGCGGCACAGGTCATTCGGTTGAAGATATCTACACCGTGCTGTCCGCCCCTGCACCAGAAGGGAGGAACGGTTCCACCTTCTCGACAATGAGGGAAAGGAGATGTTCCATGTTCGAGAACAGCATGTGGTTGATCGTCGTTGCCGGCGGCCCGCTATTGCTGGCGATCCTGATCGCCTACGCACTCCTCACGCAGCGCGATCGCGGTCCGGCAGAACGCAGAGAAAGCGATCGGGCGACCGAGCGCTTGTATCGCGAGCAAAAGGACTGACCGGCTGGGGCGGAGCCAGTTGAAGATCACATCGGCAGCCCGACCTTTGTCTTTGCTGCCACTACACTCCGACGCTTTCGGGCCAAAGCGCCTGGATGTGTTTCGGCAAAGCGTCTCGCACTTTCGCCGACTGGCCGAGGTCGACATGCCGAGCGAGAACTTTGAACACAGATCTCGTCGCATCCTCGGGATTCACGGGTCGAGTGGATTTCATCTCCTCGGCCACGCGCTGCAGGAATTCCTCCAATGAACGGCTGTTGGTCGGCAGATTATGCGGCCGATACCGATCATAGTAGGCGCCGCGTATGAGAAGCGGCAGCTCCGCTCCCAAATTGGCAGCCAGTTCGATCTGCAGCCAGTCTCGCAAAGTGCGCAAAACGGCGCCCAGCATATGCCAGGCAACGCGCCTATCGGGCCCGTGGTCGGCCATGATCTCGTCCAGCCAGATGTGTGTTGTTTGCAGGGTTTTGTCAAAAACTTCCAGGCCGGTTGCGCTCATCGTCGCCTCCTTAAGCATGGGCAATCCCAATACCCACGACGGGCAAACGGGGATCGAGCGCAATTGTTTCGTCAGTCGTTGAAAAATTGCCCGGCGAATGCAGCTTTAGTTCGAAAACTCAATTGCCCGGAACCTTCCGCCCATCTCGCCGGTTTACCGCGGAGGGGTTGGAAATGGGTCAATATTTCAGCCTGTCCGCTGCGTCTTTTTTGCTCGCGAGCGGCTATGCCGGCGCTCGGTCGGTACTTGAGCCCGCGGGAGAGGAAGCGCAGCAGATAGCCGTGCTGTTCTGGGTAATGCTAAGCGGCGGCGCGCTCATCTGGCTGGGCGTGGTCGGCCTGCTTCTTCATTCAGCCCTGTTCAATCGCCGCAGGCTGGCCGAAAAGTCCGCCAGCAGGATCATCCTTTGGGGCGGCGTGGTCTTCCCGTCGGTCACGCTTTGTGCCCTGCTCGCCTATGCACTGTGGCTGATGCCTGGCCTCCGGCCCTTCGCCCAGGCGCGCTCCGCCGCCCTGCGGATCGAGGTCACCGGCAGGCAGTTCTGGTGGGAAGTTGTCTATCACCCATCTCAGGGGCCACCGGTCGCTTCTGCCAACGAGATCAGGCTGCCGGTCGGCGAGCGGGTCGAATTGACCCTGAAAAGTGCCGATGTGATCCATTCCTTCTGGATTCCACCGCTCGGCGGCAAGATGGACATGATCCCCGGCCGCATCAACAGGCTTTCACTCAAGGCCACGAAACCCGGTGTTTTCCGGGGACCTTGTGCCGAATATTGCGGCACGTCTCACGCGCTGATGGCGTTCTCGGCCGTGGCGATGGAGCCCGAAGCATTCCGGTCCTGGCTGGCCGCCCAGGCGATTCCTGCGCCAAGCGCAGGCGCGAGCGGCAGCGCGCTGTTCCTGCGTCATGGCTGCGGGTCCTGCCATTTCGTCGCGGGCACAGATGCGCGCGGCACGATCGGCCCGGATCTTTCGCATCTCGGATCCCGCGTCACCGTCGGAGCTGGCATCTTGCCCAACACCGAAGACGCCGTCGCCCGCTTCATCGCCCGGCCCGAACTGATCAAGCCCGGCTCCAGCATGCCGGCTTTCGACATGTTGCCGCCGGGCGACGTTCGCGCCATAGCAGCCTGGCTGAGAGGCCTGCAATGAGCGCTGCGGTCAAGGAGCGTTCGCGGGAAGAATACAAGGCGCAGGAAGAGCGGCTGCGCACCGTGTGGGCCAATCCGACCGGCTGGCGCTACTGGACCTCGGTGAACAATTTCCAGATCGGCCTCTGGTACGGCTCGGCCGCCTTCGCCTTCATGCTGTTCGCCGGCGCGCTCGCGCTGCTCATGCGCCTGCAACTCGCCGTGCCCGACAACGACTTCCTGTCGGCCGAGTTCTTCAACCAGGCCTTCACCCTGCACGGCACGGTGATGATGTTCCTGTTCGCGGTGCCGATCTTCGAGGCGGTCGCGATCTTCCTCCTGCCGCCGATGCTGGGCGCGCGCGAGATGCCGTTCCCGCGCCTCGGTGCCTTCAGTTTTTGGAGCTTTTTCCTTGGCGGTATCTTCGTCTGTGGCTCGATCTTCTTCAATGCTGCGCCGTCGACAGGCTGGTTCATGTATCCGCCGCTCGCCACCGACAAGGAGTTCTCCGGCATCGGCGCCGACATTTGGCTGCTAGGCCTTTCGTTCATCGAAGTCGCCTCGATCGCGGCCGCCGTCGAGCTCATCGTCGGCATCATGAAATGCCGTGCGCCGGGCATGCGCATCAACCTGATGCCGCTCTTCGCCTGGTACCTGCTGATCGTGGCGGGAATGATCCTGTTCGCCTTTCCGCCGCTGATCGCCGGCGACCTCCTGTTCGAGATGGAACGGATGTTCGATTGGCCGTTCTTCGATGCGGCACGCGGCGGCGACCCACTGCTCTGGCAGCATCTGTTCTGGATCTTCGGCCATCCGGAGGTCTACATCATCTTCCTGCCGGCCATCGCGCTGATGGCGATGATCGTGCCGACTTTTTCCCAGCGTCCGATCGTCGGTTATTCCTGGATCGTGCTTGCGGCAGTGGGAACTGGGTTCCTCTCCTTCGGCCTGTGGGTGCATCACATGTTTGCGACAGGCCTGCCGCAGATCTCGCTGGCCTTCTTCTCGGCGGCCTCCGAGGCGGTGGCGATCCCGACCGGCGTGCAGATCTTCGTCTTCATCGCCACCATGCTTGCCGGCCGGGTGATCTTCTCGACGCCGATGCTGTTCGGTGCCGGAGGATTGGCCATCTTCGTCATCGGCGGGCTGACGGGGGTCATGGTGGCGCTAGCACCCTTCGACTGGCAGGCGCACGACACGTATTTTGTCGTCGCGCACCTGCATTATGTGCTGATCGGCGGCATGCTTTTTCCGGTCGTGGCCGGGCTCTATTACTATTACCCGCTGATCGACGCGAAGCAGCTTTCCGACCGTCTGGGTCGGCTCGCCTTCTGGCTGATGTTCTGCGGCTTCAACATCGCCTTCTTCCCCATGCATCTGAGCGGCTTGCGCGGCATGCCCCGGCGCGTCTTCACCTATCCGACCGAAATCGGCTGGGACTGGCTGAACCTGATCTCGACGGCCGGAGCCTTCATCTTCGCAGCGGGCGTCCTGGTGGTTGTCCTCGACGTGCTCAGGCCGAAGCACCGGCAGCCGCGCGGCGAACTCAACCCATGGAACGCCGGCACGCTGGAATGGATTTCCGAGCCGGAGGAGAATTGGGGCGTCCGCTCGATACCCATCGTGCGCAGCCGCTATCCCCTGTGGGACCAAAAGGACCTTGCCCGCAAGGTCAATGAAGGCCGCTATTACCTGCCCGACGCGGAAGAGGGATGGCGCGAGGGCTTGGTCACCTCCGTGCTCGATGCCGAACCCATCCAGGTGCTGCGCGTCGGCGGCACATCCTATGTCACCATCGTCTCGGCCCTCTCGCTCGGGGCCGCCTTCATCGCGCTTACCTTCCACTGGTGGATCGCGACGGCGCTGGCCGCAATCATCTGCTTTTGCGCCGTCATCTACTGGCTCTGGACGGGCACTGGCGAAATCCCCGAGAAGCCGGAGAAGAATGTCGGCCTCGGCCTCAGCCTGCCGCTTTATGCCTCCGGCCCCGATTCGGTCGGCTGGTGGGCGATGTTCATCACCATGGTCGGCGACGGCACGGCCTTTGCCAGCCTTGTTTTCGGCTATTTCTTCTACTGGACGATCCATGCCGACTTCACAGCGGGGATTGCCGGGCCTGATGCGGTCTGGTCGCTGGTGGCTGCCATCCTGTTTGCTGCAGCGTGGGGCCTGATGGTGGCGGCACGCACGTTCAACAGGCGCGGCGCCACGGCCGCTATGCGCGGCTTGCTGGTGCTGTCCTTGCTAACCACCGTCGGCGCGTCCGCCGCAGGTTTGGCCGGGCCGTGGTCTCCCGGCATGGAGCCGACGCGCCACGTCTATCCCGCAATCGTGTGGATCCTCGTGCTCTGGGTGCTCGCCCATGGAGCGGTCGGCACGGTCATGCAGGCCTATTGCCTGGCACGCTCGCTGGCGGGCCGGCTGACGCCGAAGCATGACATGGATCTAGGCAACGTGGTGCTCTACTGGCATTTCCTGCTGGTCACCGCCGTCATCACCTTCACCATCATCGGCCTCTTTCCGGCAGCGATGTGAGGCGGCGATGCGGCTCATCCCGAAACAGATCGAGACACTCTGGACGCTGTTTACCGCGCCCGTGGTCTGGGCTGCGCATTTCCTCGTCTGCTACCTGGGCGCGGCGATCTATTGCGCTAAACCCGAGCTTGTCGGGCTGAGTTTCAGCGCTGTGCGCGCGGGTATCGCCGCCGCCACTGTGATCGCCCTCTCACTGATCGCGCTGTCCGCATGGCTCGCCTGGCGGCAATGGGGCTTCGGCACCGATGATCCGCCCCATGACGATCCGACGAGGCGGGACCGGACCCTGTTCCAGGGATTTGCGACGCTGCTGCTCTCGGGTCTCAGCTTCATCGCCGTGATCTTCACCGCGATGCCCGCATTGTTCCTGACGGAGTGTATCCGGTGAGACGCGCTTGCCTCATCCTCGGCCTCTTCGTCCTCGCCCTGGTCTGGCTCGGGCCGCTGCTCGACGCCTGGCGGGATTCGTTTTCGGCGCACATGCTGGCGCATATGGGAGTGGTAGCGATCGCCGCGCCGCTGATGGCGATTGGGATCCCGCTCGGTCCAACACCAGATGCAAACCGGACATTCGCCCTACCCCTCCTCGCCTCGCTCGTCGAGCTTGTCATTGTCTGGTCCTGGCACGCGCCGGCCATGCGGGGGCTGGCTCAAAGCTCGCTGTTGGCCACCGCCATCGAGCAGGCCACGTTCCTCGCCGCCGGGCTGTTCTTGTGGTTGGCCTGCCTGCCGCGCCGCGGCTCGGACACCACAGGCAATGCCGCCGGAGCCTTCGCCCTGCTTCTCACATCCATCCATATGACCTTGCTCGGCGCGCTGCTGGCGCTGACCCCAAGGCCGCTTTATGGGACAGGCGAGGTAAGCTGCTTCGGCGTCGCGCTTTCCGCGCAGCAGGATCAGGAGCTTGGCGGCGTGATCATGCTTCTGGTTGGTGCTGCGGTCTATCTGGCCGGCGGCTTGACGCTTTTCGCGCGCATGCTCGCCACTCCGTCGCGGGAGACAGGCTGATGCATATCAGCTGGAAAAAGCTCGCCATAGCGCTGGCCATTCTGCCCTTCGTCGTGGTGCTGGCGGCCTGGATCGGCTTTTTCAATGTCGGTGCCTCAAGCGGCCACTGGAAGATCACGGAATGGTTTCTCCATTTCGCCATGCGATCGGCTGTGCGCACCTATGCGCTGGCGGTCGACGTTCCGGAAACTCTGCCGCGCCATGCGATCCAGCCGGCCGCCGGACATTTCGCGCGCGGCTGCGCCATCTGTCACGGTGCGCCGGGCGAGCCGCGATCTCCTGTCGTCACGAGGATGCTGCCGCAGCCGCCCGACCTTGCCGGGTCCGTCGGCGAATGGACCGACGCGCAGCTTTTCCGCATCGTCAAGCACGGCGTGCGCTTCACCGGCATGCCTGCCTGGCCGACGCAGGAACGCGACGACGAGGTCTGGGCGATGGTCGCCTTCCTGCGCGAGCTGCCGTCGATGGACGAAGCCACCTATCGTGACCTCGCCTTTGGAGAAACGCTAGCGTCTCCCGAAGGCGATGCCGGGCCCCTGCCGCAGGCGCTCGCGGATTGCGTCCGCTGCCACGGTGGGAACGGACGGGGTCGCGGTCCCGCGATACCCGTTCTCGCCGGGCAGAGCGAAGCCTATCTCCTTGAAAGCCTGCGTGCCTACGCCGAAGGAAGCCGGGCAAGCGGGATGATGAGCCTGCCCGCCATTGAGGCGGGGCCTCAGTTCTGGCCGGACCTGGCCAGGCATTTCGCCGCCCTGCCGACGACGCACGCCAGCGGCGGGGGCGATCCCGCGCTCATCGGGCGCGGCAAGGAAATCGCCGAGAGAGGCATGAGGCACGCCGGCGTGCCCGCCTGTCTCGGCTGCCATGGAAGACAGGACCGCAGTCGGTTCTATCCCTCCCTCGCCGGCCAGCCTGAGCGCTACATCGCGGCGCAGCTTGGGCTGTTCAGGGCCGGAAAGCGTGGCGGAACGCGCTTCGGCCATCTCATGGCCAATGCCGCGAAGGGTCTGACGGATGACGACATCCGCGCGCTTGCGGCCTATTTCTCGCTATCGGCCGCTCCGTCCGCAACCGGAACGCGATAAGCGCGTTTGCGTTTTTTCGACATTCCGAGGTTCTGGTGAAAAAGTTGCTTACCGCCGTTCTCGTGCTGATCGTTCTTTTCGTCGTCGCCGGCGGAGCGGTCTTCTTCCTGTCCCGCGAAGAGGCGACAGTTCCGATCGCAGAGGGCTATGGCCCCAACCCGACTCTGCCGGAGCCCAATCTGACCTGGCTGCCGACCGTCCATGTCGCCAAGGCCGCGCCGTGGCCGAAGGGCACGAAGCCGACAGCGGCCCAAGGATTTGCAGTCAACGAGTTTGCCGGCGGGCTCGACCATCCGCGCTGGCTGCACGTGCTGCCAAACGGCGACGTGCTGGTGGCGGAGAGCAATGCGCCGCCCAGGCCGGACGAGGGCTTTAACACACGCAGCTTACGCGGCTTCCTCATAGATAGCATACGCAGCATACGCCACTTCTTCACAGACCTCTTCCAGAGCCGGGCTGGCGCGGAAACGTCTAGCGCCAATCGCATCTCGCTGCTGCGCGATCAGGATGGCGACGGGGTGGCAGAAACCAAAACGGCCTTCCTCACTGGGCTGTTCTCGCCATTCGGCATGACCCTGCTCAATGGCAAGCTCTACGTCGCCAATGCCAATGCAATTGTGGCTTTTCCCTACCAGGAGGGCGCGACCGAGATCACCGCACCGGCGGAGAAGATCGTCGACCTGCCTGCGGGGAGGAACCACCACTGGACCAAGGACGTGACCGCCTCGCAGGACGGGACGAAGCTCTATGCAACGGTCGGATCCAATTCCAATGTCGGCGAGAACGGCTTGGAGGAAGAGGAGAGCCGCGCCGCCGTGCTGGAGATCGATCTCGCCTCGAAACAGACGCGTCTCTTCGCCTCCGGGCTGCGCAATCCCAACGGCCTGTCCTGGAATCCGGAAAGCGGCGAGCTTTGGGTCGTCGTCAACGAGCGCGACGAGATCGGTAGCGACCTCGTGCCGGACTACATGACCTCGGTGAAGGATGGCGGCTTCTACGGCTGGCCTTACAGCTACTACGGCCAGCATGTCGATGATCGCGTCGAGCCGCAGCGGCCCGACCTCGTCGCCAAGGCGATCAAGCCGGACTATGCGCTCGGGGCGCACACGGCTTCATTGGGACTGACCTTCAACACGGGCGACCTGTTCGGTCCTCAATACAGGAATGGCGCCTTCGTCGGGCAACACGGCTCGTGGAATCGCAAGCCGCGCAGCGGCTACAAGGTGATTTTCGTGCCGTTTACCGGTGGCAAGCCCTCTGGCCCGCCTCAAGACATCCTCACCGGCTTCCTGAGCCAGGACGACAAGGCTTTCGGCCGTCCTGTGGGGGTGGCGATAGACCGGCGCGGCGCCCTGCTTGTGGCGGATGATGTCGGCAATAAGGTCTGGCGGGTCGTTCCATCGCAGGCACAATCGGCACTTTGAGCGGTTCGTGCTGCCGGCGACCTGATGAGGCTGACGCAATCAAGCCGAAATCAAGGTGTCGGTACCACCCCGCGCCCGCGTACATGCCGGACCGTCTGACGCATACGATCGGCAAGAAAAGCGAGCTGGCCTTGCGCCGTGCGCGTCCCAAGAACGGATTGTAGGATAACACCCTGCGTTGCGAACTTGTTCTTGAACGACTCTGCGCCACAGAGGAAATCGACCATGCCCAAGCCATGATCGATCGACCACTGTATGTAGTCCATGATCAGGATTATGCCCGGCGACGCTCGGCTGAAATCCGGATCGAAGGTGGTCACAAACGCCATCATGACCTGGCGCTGGACGAAGTTGATGGAGACCGCGACCATCACGCCATCGCATTCGAGCACGAAAATGCGCAGCAAGCCGGCGCGCGCCAGCGCGTCGACGAGTGCGGCGAGCACTGGCGTTCCCTCCTCGAAAAGTTGGGATTCACGCGTGTGCTGCACCAGCCATCTGCGCTTCAGGGCAGCGAGCCGCTCCAATACCGGCTGCAGCGGCTCATCGGGCGCAAGCAAGCGAAATTTCACTTTCCCGGTTTCTTCCAATGCCTTGATGCCTCGCCGATAGTTCTGGCGTGTCTTTTTGGACTGGTCCTCGAACCATGCCGCTCCGCTCTTCCACGGTCCGGCGACGCGATAACTGACTTCCTCCCTGTGATTGGGGCGAAGCCTGATGCCGCGTGAGACATCCGGAGTAAAAATTTTGCGCGCCGCCGCACCCGGCAAAAGACGATTGAGAAAGGCAAGATCGAAGCCGCCGGCGTCACATATCTGGGCCCATACGCCCTGCAGGGCCGATAATGAGCATTCCGGAGCAATGAGAATATCCCCGTAATCGGTATAGCTGTTGGCCGCCCATTCAAGAAACCGCAGGCCTTTGCGCTTGCCGATCGCCAGGGGAACGATGGCAACGAGCCTGTCACCGTTCCAGACCAGGCCGATCCGCAGCGCGCGTTGGTCACGGTCCGCTACAGTATTCCACCATGCCGAAACCCAGGCATGACTCTGAAAGATCAGCGCATCGGTGCGATGCCAAAGATGCATCCAATCGGCTTCGACCGCAGCCAGGCGTTCCGCCGAACGGACAACTTCCAGGCGCTCTGCGCTCGAAGCGTCAATCGAAACAATGGTGTTCATGAAGGGGAACGATCCTGTGGCTGTGCGACGACATCGGGACGCCTGTGGAACAGTCGGACGACATGCCCTCCCATCTTCTTGAGAGGCAGGATGTAAAGCCCAAAGAGCGATTGATAGTCGCGCACATCGCGATCTATCAGGCCAAATTTGAGGTCTTCATCCGGATCCGGGACAAACTGCGTTCCGAAGAAGCGGTCCCAGAACGAAAAAAGCAGGCCAAAATTCTTGTCATAGTGGCGAGGGTCGATGCTGTGGTGCACCTGATGCCAGTGCGGGCACAAGATGATGTTGTTCAACGGGCCGAAGGAAATCTTGAAGTGTGTATGGCGAACAAAGTCCATCATCAGGATGTTGCGGATGACATAGACGTTGATGCCGAAGATAGCGATCTCCACCGGATCGAGCGCGATCAGGCTCCAGATGCCGAAGCAGATCCCCGGGATGACGCCATCCCACATACGATTCATCAGATCGTCCAGCGGATGAACCCGATCCTTGGTGATTCCCACCATCACTTCGGCCGAATGATGCACCTTGTGCAATTCCCACAGGAACGGGAAGTGGTGCTGGGCGACATGGTAGAGATAGTATGAGATATCGTAGGCGATCAGCATGGTTGCGGTGAAGATGACGATCGTCACCGGTCCGGCCGGGCCGCCGATGAGCGGCGCCTGGATGTCGAACAGCCAGCCGATTGCCTGGTGTGTCCCATAGCCAACTGCAGCAACGAAGGTGACGCCGGCAGGGATGAGCAGAAAAGGCATCATCAGCCGTTTCGTGACCCAAAATAGGACATCGGCTCGCGCCGACGGGTGTAGAATGACTTCCGCCGGGAACGCGAAATCGAAAAAGTCCCTGAAGGATTTATGCTCGACAGTTCGCCAGTAAGCGACCACCGCGCTCCCCAGTGCCGTGAGAAAAAGCAGGCCGAGCGTCAGCAGATTGAGGTTCGAAAGCTTTTCCACAACCACTCTGGCGAATTCAGAAAACATCGGTGCAGTGGCTCCTGGGCCGTGAGATGGCGATCCGGCGAATTGCGAAGCAAAAAGCTTGCCAAACCCACTGCATGTTGCCTGCAACCAGGCGGCTATTGCGGCTGCAACGAGCAAAGCATGCCGGATTTGCGCCAAACTAGCAGATCAACCGTAACAAAACGCTAAATGTCCGAACGTAATTAATCTCGAATACGGCCGGAACAACGGATAGGCCGTTCTGCTGCGGCGCCGGTCGCTATCTTTGCGACGGGGAGATTGGCGCGAGGTGGATCTTGATTCCGTCTTCGCCCACTTCGCCACGCCAGGCGATGCGTTCGGCTGGCTGCCTGGCGCCAAAACACGGTGAAACCCAGCCGCCCTGCCCCGGTGCGTCGCCGCCGGCGCGGATTTCGACCCCAGCGTCAGGAAACCGGATGGCCATCAGCGGCTCATCGCCACGCAATACCGTGACCGTGTTTGCTTGTTGGTTGGCACTGAGGCCGGCTGCAAGTTGGAAGACGACCTCGGCCACGCGCCTGCCGCCGAGCAGTTGGTCGGCCACGAGAATGCCGTCGGCCTGTTGCGTCACGGTGCGCTGGTGGACGACGCCGAAGCGGCTTTTATACCCGTCATGCCGGGCGCGCAGCTTCCAGTGGGTTCCCGGCTCGCTGTCCATCAATGTCGCAACCGCCTTGTGCGACCAGTTAAACTCCCCGGCGATAATGCTTTGGCTTTTGCCCTCGATATTCAGTGTGTTGTGCGCCGGTGTCGAGCGGAACCAGTCGCGCCAGACGCCCCCCGAGCCGTAGAGCCAGGTGCCGGGGTCGACCAGCACCGGCTCGCCATCGATGCACAAGGTGAGCGACAGCGCGTCGGCATGGCCGTGAGCCGCGATCGAGAGATAGCCGAGCGGGCCGTGGTCGAATGTCAGATCGATGCTGCGGCCATTCATCTCGCCGCGCCAGACGGAGAGCCCGCCTTGCGTGAACGTTTGCAGCCCGTGTGGAACCGGTGCCGGTTCGGACGGCGTGCCAAGGAAAAGCGCACGAAAATCGTCTGGCTTCGACGCGTCGCCCGGCATCCGCAGAAAACCATGGATGGCGGCGGCGACGGATTGGACATAGCCCGGCTCGTCCCCGAGCGTCAGCACGCGACCTTCGTCGTTGTCGCCAAAGCCGGCGGCTGGCGGGAGCCAGCCGACGAAATTGGCAAATGCGGCCAGACGCGCTTCGACGGGCGAGGGAAACGGCGCCCCGCCCTGGCGTGCCGCAGCGGCGCACAGCAAGATGAGTTCGGCCGTGAAGGCGGCGTAGGTCGGGGTCTGCTCGGCACCGGCGCCATCGGCGAGAATCTGCTTGCGCGTCTCGGCCAGGAGGGCTCCGCGTGCAGCGTCGGCCTCGGTCCCCAACGCCAGGCCGATCAGATACTCGCCAGCCAGTTCTGCGACGAGATGGTTGTTGGCGGAGGAAAACCGGGAGGGAAACCGCGGCAGCCAATAGGCGCTTGCCGCCAGGATTTCACCCACTTGCTGCCGTGTCGCCGCGCCCAGTCGGTCGCCGACGAGGTCCAGGGTGACAATCAGGCTGATGGCTCGCAGCGCGACTTCGATGCCGGAAGCCCAGCCACCCCCCCGAAACGGGGGGTTGGCTGAATGCCAACTGTCGATCGCCGCCTCGATGGCCATTCGGGACTCATCGTCGCCGGCGAGAAGCAGGTGGGCGGCAAGTGGCGGCAACTGCTGCAGCCGGTTGATCTCCCAAACATATTTCACATCGCCACGGCCGCCGCCGTCGCGAAAATCGATATCGAAAGTATGGCTTTCGGGACCCGGCCAAAGCCTGCCGGTTACCGGATCAAGGCGCCAAAGCTCGGGAGGAAACAGCCGATCGCGGTCGCGCGGCGGCCATGTCCGCCCGAGTGCGGAAAACTGGCCCTCAAGCGTTTTTTGCGCCGCCGCCGCTATGGCTTGCCGTTGTGCCGGCGTCGCAGCCAGCGCAGCTTCGCGCCACCCAAGCAGCACCGGATGCAACGGGGACGAAGCATAACGCTCCCAGCCGTCGTCGCGGCGGCGCGAAGCGATCCTTCGACGCTGCTCGCCCAGCCGGTGCAACACCTCGGCCGGCTCCATGCTGCGCAACCGGTTGATGTACCAGCCGATTCTCATACGCGCTCCGCCAAGGTTTCGATTCTTATATACCATGCTGTCGAAAAGCCGCGCGACGGCAATCCTCCTTTTCCGATCCTGCGGTTAATATCTCCGACCATGATACGGAGAGTGGCGATGAGAAGGATTGCGTGTGTTGCAGCGTGGGTGCTCGGCATGGCGATGGCCGCCAACGCTGCGCCGATCCCGCTCCAGCGCGGCGTTGGCGTGCATGGATGGCTCAACTGGTCGCCGATAGAGGATGATGGATCCTACCGTTGGCCGCCCTATCGCAGCGAGAAGGAGTGGCGCGCCGGAGATAGGCCGCTCGCCAACTGGCGTGATGGCGAGGCGTTTGCAAGCATTCGATCGATGGGTTTCGACTTCGTCCGGCTGAGTGTCGACCCCGGCCCTCTGCTTGCCAGCGAGGGCGCCAAACGGCAGCAGGCGCTGGACATACTTGCCGCCGCGGTCGAGCGGGTCACGTCGGCCGGCCTCAAGGTGGTTTTCGACCTGCACGGCGTCACCCAGGTTCCGGCCTACAGCATGGAGATGATCTATGACGGTGCCGACAGCGGGGGCGTTGCCAGCTATCGCGAAATGGTCGTGGCGGTCGCCACCATGCTGGTCAAAATCGGCACCGACAAGGTAGCCATCGAGCCTTATAACGAGCCGGCCTACTACCCCTGCGATTCGAGCGGGAGCGATGACTGGCAGCGGATCATGGCAGGCACCATCCGCGATATCCGCGCAGTCAGCAGCGAGCTCACCATCGTCGCAACGGGCGCCTGTGGCGGCAGCATTGCCGGACTGGTCAATCTCACCCCGGGCTTTGACGATCCGAACCTCTACTACAGCTTCCACATGTATGAGCCGCACAGCTTCACGCATCAGCGGTCCGACGGGACAAACACCTTCGCCTCGGGCCTTCCCTGGCCGGCCGACAGCAGCACGCCTGAAGTGGTGACCGAAACCCTTAAGGCGCAGATGGACGCTGCCGGCTTGAGCCCGGTCGAGCAGGTGATGAACATGGTCGCGGCGCGTGAAGCAATCGCCCGATATTTCGAGCAGAATTGGGGCCCAAGCCAACTCGAGGCGAGCTTCCGTCAGGCGGTCGACTGGGCCGAGGCCCATGGCATTCCAAGCCGACGGCTCTTCATGGGCGAGTTCGGCGTCATCCTCATGTCCGCGGACGGCCGCATGGGCGCGTTCGACGCTGACCGTCTGCGCTACCTCAAGGCGGTGCGCCAGCAGGCGGAACGCTTTGCGATCCCATGGTCTATCTGGGAATTCTCCAATCCCTATGGAATGACCGTCATCCGGCAGGAAGGGCCTGCGGTCCCGGACTCCGAGATGCTGCGGGCCCTGGGCCTGCCATAGCTGCCGTTACCCTCTTGGGGGTGAACCAGCCGGGCGGCAACGCCAACCCTCACCCCTGCCACACTGGATCGGGATCGGCCTGGCTTCGTTAAACCGTCTTGCCGCCTCCGGCCGCACCGCCGGTGGCACTTCATCCGGAACGGGCAGAGCTTCATCGAACCGATCAAGCTCAGCTGCACCAACTTGCGGCCTTTTTCCGCGCGATCCGGTTTGTCAGCAACCAAGTGTTTAATACATTCGTCGTAAATAGCGCCGCAAATACGCGCTCGCCCAAGGGAAAGAAAATGTGTGGAATTGGCGGCTGGGTAGGGCCGAGGGTTGAGAATCCACAAGATCGGGCCGCCAGAATGTCTAACGCATTGCGGCATCGTGGTCCCGATGCCGAAGGTACCGAGTTCTTGGACTTGAACACCGGCGAGAACCAATTGGCATTGGTGCATCGCCGCTTGGCGATTATTAACCTAAATGCCGATTCTAACCAGCCGATGCATGTCGACGACGGCCGCCTCAGAATTATTTTCAACGGCGAAATATACAACTATATCGAGCTGCGCCAGGAACTGATCGGCCTCGGTCATCATTTTCGAACACGCTCCGATACTGAGGTGCTGCTCAGAGCTTATGATCAGTGGCACTTGTCCATGTTTGACCGATTGAGCGGCATGTTCGCTTTCGCGCTCTGGGATGCTCAGAGGCAGGAATTGATCCTCGGCCGGGATCCCTTCGGCAAAAAGCCCCTTTACCTCATGCAAAGCGGAAAATTGCTGTCGTTTGCCTCAGAGATCAATGCGTTGTTGTCGTCGCAGCCAGATGCGCAGCAGCTCGATTTGGACGCTGTCCACGAGTATCTGCGCTGGCGTTATGTGCCTGGACCGCGCACGCTTTTCAAACAAATCCGCAAACTCAACCCCGGAAGCTATGCTGTTTGGTCGCAAGGGACAGTGACGGAAACGCGCTATTATACGCCTCCAGATCAAACCGATCTGACCGAGGATATCGACGAAGAAACCGCCAAGCGACGATTTCTGGAACTGCTCGACCATTCCGTCGAGATTAGAATGCGCAGCGATGCACCCTTTGGCGCCTTTCTCTCCGGAGGGCTCGACTCGTCGGCGATCGTTGCCCTGATGACCAAGCACAGCGACAAGCCCATTCGTACATTTTCGGTCGGTTTCAGCGAGCCGGCTTACAGTGAGTTCCCATTCGCCCGACGCGTCGCCGATCATTTCAAGACTGATCATTGCGAGCTGGTCATTGAAGCGGACGACCTGATCGACCACCTGCCCAAGTTGATTCGCCATTTGGGGGCGCCTGTTTCACAAAGTTCGGACATTCCAATTTACCTGATGTCGGAGCGGGCCTCGCAGGACGTCAAGATGGTGCTCACTGGGGAAGGGGCAGACGAGATTCTCGGCGGGTATCCCAAACATCGCGCAGAATCACTGGCTGGAATCTACCGGTCGCTGGTTCCAGCCTTGCTCCACAACAACCTCCTCGCCCCTTTGATACGCGCGATGCCTGGCGCAACGGCCAAGTTCGATACATTTGCCCGAAGCGCGGGTGAAAGGGACTTTGCCACCCGGATGATCTCCTGGTTTGGGGCCATGACAGCACGGGAACACCATCGCCTCATTGGTGCGCCGGCCAATTGCCGCAGTGGACGCAACAACTTCCCGTTCTCCTCAAGCGCGACGGCGTCCCACCTTCGCCGCGCGCTGTTTTTCGATCAGACATCGTGGTTGCCCGACAATCTCTTGGAACGAGGCGACCGGATGATGATGGCCGGTTCAATCGAAGGAAGAATGCCATTCCTCGATCGCAATCTGGTTGCGTTCGTCAGCACATTGCCCGATCGCTACAAGGTGGGTTGGCGGAAGGGTAAGCTGATCTTGCGCAACAGTATGGCCAACATGCTTCCTGAGGAAATTCTCAATCGCCGCAAGATCGGGTTCAAGGTGCCCGTCGCCGAATGGTTTCGCGGCTCGATGAGGAACTACGTGCACGACCATCTTTGCTCCTCGCAGTCCGTCATTCGCAGCTATTTGAGCGCAAAACACCTTGATCAAATTGTCTCGGAGCACACCAAGGGGGCCGCAGACCACGAAAAGCTGATATGGGCGCTGTTGAATTTGGAGATATTCCACCGCGAGTTCGCGCTTGGAGCGCCGCAGTGACGCCAATGGGATCGATGTCGCGCTCAACCCTCAGCAGCTCGTCATAAGGTCACCTTCCGCAAGCATGGCGCGCACGCTAAGCGTCCATGCATACGACAGCGTCAGTGCTTGACCGATTGAGCCTTTAACGCCACCGACCTCCAGACGTCGCAAATCGCGCCGACAAACGGTGCGAGATCAAGCCGTTCCCGATGCACGGCCATCGCGGCAGCACCAAGCCTGGCTCTCAATGCCGGATTTTCGACCAGCCGTGTCAGCGCATCGGTCAACGCCGCAACATCGCCGGGCGGCACCAGCAATCCGGATTGCTCGTTGGTGATGATATCCTCCACGGCGCCGACAGGCGTCGTCACCACTGCGAGGCCTGCGGCCATGCCTTCGATGACCGAGACCGGCAGGTTTTCGGCAAAGGAGGGCAGCACCAGAATGTCCGCCGAAGCGATCAGCGATGCGACCTCGTCAGGCCCGACCCAGCCAGGAAAGGTAACGCGCTCGGCAAGGCTCAGTTCGGCCGTTCTCATCCGCGCCGCCTCGACGTCGCCATCGCCGGCGATCGTGGCGCGCCAACCCTCGATCGGTTTCATCCGGTGCAGCGCATCGATCAATTGCGGCACGCCCTTGCGGTCGCCGATGCGACCAAGGAACAGGATATGCGCATCGCCGCCGCCGCCGACATGCGCCAAGGTGGGAACCGCGGTGGCATTGGGAACGATGACAATATTGCCGGCCGCCCCCGGTGCCCGGCTGGCGACGAAGTCGCGCCAAAGCCCGCCCAAGACGATCACCCGACCGGCATGCTCGAACAGAGCTTCGATGCGGCGGCTCATGAAACCACGATCGTCTTTCCAGAATGTCTCATACTGCGCCCCGTGCAAATGCAGGACATAAGGTATCGACAGCAGCCGTGCGCAGGCGGCGATCACCATCTTGCGATAGGTGCTGCCGGAGACTGATATATTGATGTGGATGACATCGGCACGCTTGGCCAAACGCGCCGCGAGCATCCGCAAGCAAAAGTCGAACATGTAGAAGATCGAAAGCCCGACATGCCCCGGGCCGCGGCTGGCAAGGAAGCGTACATCGATGTCGGCGATCTCCTGCCGCTCGAACTCGTGCTTCAGCGCCCCCATGATGCGGTCGATGCCTCCCTGCCCCGAAACGCCCGAGGGCGTTGCGACAAGGACATGCACTTTTCGATTGTGAACCAGACGCTGCAACATGACTCCATTTCGGAACTACAAAGCAAAGGTTTCAAACTAGGTTTACGACAAATCCGTTAGTTCAAACTGAATCTGTTCACCCTTTGCCGTCATCGCGCTGGATTTTCCGCCGGTCGACGGTTAATCGAGGGTGAATTTCCGGGGAAAACCCTTTGCTGCTCCGCTCCACGCTCATCTATGCCCCGGCGATCCTGCTGACGCGGATCTCCGCGCTGCTCCTGCTGGTCATCGTGACGCGGTTGATCGACCAGACCGAGTATGGCCTGCTGACCCTGGTGGTGACCGTCGGCGAAATGACCGACGTTGCCGTTACCAACTGGCTGCGCATAGCGTTGCTCAGGCTTGGCGGCAAAGGCGACATCAGCCGCGGCAGCCTGATGCTGGCCGGGCGGGTGTTGCTTGCCAGCACAGCGCTGGCGCTGATTATATCCGTGGTCGCCTCGGCAGTGGTCGTGCCGGAGCGCTGGGTCGAGTTCGCGATCGCCGTCTGCAGCTACCTGATTGCCGGTTCCATCGGCCGCTTCGCGTTGACGGTGCTGCAGATGCAGCAGCGTCATTCGGTCTATTCGATGCTTGAGTTCCTGCGCGCCGTGCTGCAACTCGCGCTGCCGATAGGCGCCGTCGTCCTGTTTCAGGATTCCTTTCTGACGGTATCGCTCGGCTCGAGCCTCGGCGTTTTAATCGCCGGCATCGTGGCGGGCATAATGGCATCGCGACGTGTCGTTGCCGGTCCGCCACGCTTCACCCAAAAGGAGTTCTTCGTCCTCGGTGTGCCCCTGGTCATCATGGCGCTGGTTGGCTTCGGCCTGCACAGCGCAGAGCGCGTATTCCTCAAGATCTATTACGATGCCGGCGCCGTGGCGATCTTCGCCGCGGCCTATGCACTGGCCCGTCAGCCGATCGACATGGTCGCCAACTCGATCAACATGGGCGCCTTTCCCGAGGTGGTCAGCCGGTTCGACGACGACGGGCCTGCGGCATCGGGCCGGCTGCTATCGCAATTGATGGCCTTGATGATCCGCCTTTGCCTGCCGGTCGCAGCGATGCTGGTCGCACTCAGCAGCGACATCACGCAGCTCCTGCTGCCCCCGCAATATCACGGCCGTTTCGGCCTGCTCTTTCCGATCATCGCCTTCAGCGTGCTGTGTGCCAACCTCGCGAGCTTCGTCTATGGCACAGTGGTGCACGCGCACAAGCGGCCGTGGCTGCTGATCATCGCCAATTCCTTCGGCTCGGTGGCGACAATCGCACTGTCTGTGCTGTTGATCCCGCCGATGGCGGAGGTCGGTGCTGCTTTGGCGCTGGCGGGCGGATCGCTGGTCGGCCTTGTTGCCTGCATCATCATCAGCGAACGGCTGACGCCGGTGCCGGTGCCATGGCGCGACATCGGCATTTCGATCGTCATCTCGCTCTGCACGGGGCTGGCCGCCAGCCTTGCCAGCGCTGTACTCGGCGATGCGCCGGCCATCTTCTCGCTCGCCGCGGGCGGCACCGCTGGCGCAGTGGTTTTCTTCGGGCTGACGTGGCTGTTTTATCCCGCCGCCGCAATGCTATTCGCAGCTAAGTTGCGGGCGCGGCTACGACTCGCATAAACCTGCGACGGCGCGCGTCGTATCGTAGTCCTGGAAAAGTGGTTCCGATTTCGGACCGGTGCTGTAGCCCAGGGCCGGTGCCCTATTTTTTGGGGTAACCGGTGCTTACAGATCGACCTTTCGGCGCCCCCGACGGTCCCAGAACTCCCGGCATAGCAGCCCCACGTAGGCAGTGTTGGTATCATAATAGCGGCGCCACAAGCGTCGCGGCTCCTGTGCCACGCGAAACAACCACTCGAGACCGGCCGCTTGAATCAGCTTCGGCGCCCGGGCGACCTTGCCGCCATAGACGTCGAAACTGCCGCCCACGCCCATGACGAAACTCGGAGTGAGTTCGTCTCGATGGCGTTTGAGAAAGCGCTCCTTGCGCGGCGTCGGCATGGCCACCAACAGGCAGTCGGCACCCGAGGCGTTGATCGCCTCGACGATGCCGGCCTCGTCTTCCGGTTTGAAATAGCCATTGCGAATACCGGCGACGACGAGGCTCGGATGATCCTTCGCAAGCCGCCTTTCAACCGCATCGAGAACGGATTGCTCGGCACCCAGGAGGAAGGGCCTGAAGCCGCGCTTGGCGCAGAGGCTCAACAGATTGATCATGATGTCGACGCCGGCTACCCGCTCCGGTAGCGCCACACCGCAAAGACGCGCGCCCCAAAGCACACCCTTGCCGTCGACGTTGATCACATCCGCCGTCGCAACATCCTCCCGCAGCTCGGTATTGTTGCGCATGCTGACAAGCTTGGCGACGTTCACGACCACATGATGCAGCGGCCGCCGCAGGGTCATCGCCTCATCGGCGATGGCCAGCGTCTCGGCCATGGTCAGCGCATGGATCGGGGCGCCGAGAAATTCCCGGCGACGCGACGCCAACAGGCGATGCTGCGCCCATCCTGGGTCGTGCGCGTTCATGCGGCCTCCTCTGCACCTGCGGGAAGTGCCAGATGCTCGATCGCTGATTTCTTGCCTTCGATGCGGGCGTCGGGCTTGCGTGCCTTGCGCCAGGTCCACAGACCCCGCGTGTCGATGAGCTTCTTGTCCTTGAGCGCTTCGGGATCAACCAGATTGAACTGCCGATGGTCGACCAGCAGGACGACGATATCGCACTGGTCGATGGCGGAAAGCGCATCGGTGAAGACGATGCCCTTGCCCTCGAGCTCATGCGGCAGCCTATGTGTGTTGGGCTCAGCCGCGATGATCTTCAGGTTGGGAATATCTGACAAAAGCTTCACCACCTCGACAGCCGGGCTCTCGCGCATGTCGTCGATATTGGCCTTGAAGCTGAGGCCAAGACAGGCGATCGTCTGCTTGCGGGACGGGTCGAGCAGGGCTTCGATATCCCTGACCACCGACAAGGGACGCTCGGAATTGATCCGGCGTGCCGAAGCCATCAGCCGCGTGCTGTTAGGCGCGGCGTCGATGATGAAATACGGATCGACCGCAATGCAGTGGCCACCAACGCCCGGGCTCGGCTGGAGGATGTTCACGCGGGGATGCCGGTTGGCGAGATCGATCACCTCCCAGACGTTGAGCGATAGATCCTGGCACACCGCCGCAAGCTCGTTGGCAAAGGCGATATTGACGTCGCGGAACGCGTTCTCGGTCAGCTTCACCAGTTCCGCGCTTTCGGCCTTGGTCGTGAACAGGTCGCCGGCAACAAAGGTTGAATAGAGTGCCGCAGTCCGTTCCGACGACTTGCGCGACAGTCCTCCGATCGAGCGATCGTTGTTGATCAGCTCGGTAAGGACCTTTCCCGGCAACACGCGCTCGGGCGAATAGGCGACCAGGACATCGGCCTCTTCGCCATGCACGAGAGGAAATTTGAGATCGGGCCGCAGCTCGGAAAGCAGTGCCGTCATGATGCGCGTCGTGCCGACCGGCGATGTCGATTCCAGCACCACAAGGTCTCCCCGCTTCAGCACGGAGGCGATGCTTCGTGCTGCCGCGAGCACATAGCTCACATCCGGCTTGTGGTCCTCGGTCATCGGGGTCGGCACGGCGATGATAAAGGCGTCCGCCGGCTGCGGCGTGCTAAAAGCCCTGAGCTTGCCGTTGGCCACAACCTTCTGGATCAAACCATCAAGGTCCGGCTCGACGATGTGGATTTCGCCGCGATTGACCTTCTCGACCACGGACTCGTTGACGTCGACGCCAATGACGTCGAGCCCACGACTGGCGAAAATGGCACAGGTCGGCAGGCCGATATAGCCCATGCCGATAACGGAAACGGTCTTGATCTCAGCCATGATGCAGCAGTTCCTCAACGATCCGGTTACTGGCTCGGCCATCGCCATATGGGTTGTGTCGTTCCGCCATGCCGCGATAGGCGGCCTGATCGTCGAGCAGGCTGTTGGCATTGGACAGGATTTTTTCGATATCGGTGCCGACGAGACGGGCGGTACCTGCGGCGATCCCCTCGGGTCGCTCGGTATTCTCACGCATCACCAGCACCGGCTTGCCGAGCGAAGGCGCTTCTTCCTGCACGCCGCCGCTATCGGTCAGCACCAGATAGCTCTGCTTCTGGAGGAACAGGAACGGCAGATAATCCTGCGGATCGACCAGATGGATGTTCGGCACGCCCCCTAGTTCTGCATTGACCACCGAGCGCACATTGGGATTGGGATGGACAGGATAGACGATCTGCACGTCCTCGCGCACCGCCAATCGCTTCAGCGCCGCACAGATACGGTGGATACCGCCGTCGAAATTCTCACGGCGATGACCGGTGACGAGGATCATTTTCTTGGTGGGATCGAGGAAGGGAAAATGAGTGGCGAGCTTCGCGCTCATCAACTTGTCGGCGTCGATCGCGCCGGAAAAATGCAACAGCGTGTCGATCACCGTATTCCCGGTCACGAAGATGGTGCTAGCGTCCTTTCCTTCGGCGATGAGATTGTCGCGCGCCTGGATGGTCGGCGCGAAATGCCACGTCGCGATGTCGCCGGCGATCTTGCGGTTCAGCTCCTCCGGAAAGGGAGAGTTGATATCGTGGCTGCGCAATCCTGCCTCGATATGGGCGACCGGGATGCGCTTGTAGAAGGCAGCCAGAGCCGCAGTCATCGCCGTGGTCGTGTCGCCTTGCACCAGGACGATATCGGGCTTCGCCTTCTCCAGCACTTCGGCCATGCCCAGCAGCACGCGCGAGGTCACGTCGAACAATGTCTGGCCGGGCTGCATGATGTTGAGATCGTGATGCACCGGCAGGCCAGTCAGTTCGATGACCTGGTCGACCATCTCGCGATGTTGGCCGGTGATGCACGTCTCGGTAATAAAACCTGGATGGGCAAGCGCGGCACGCACCACCGGAAAGCATTTGAGCGCCTCCGGCCTCGTGCCGAACACGATCAGCAGTTTTTGCCTGGACGGCAGTTTTGGATGTGAAAGGACGTTCATTGCTGATCCTGGTCGCCAGAAGGCGTCGCGACCTGCTGATTATTCGCCACAAGAGCTATAATAGCGGCAGAAGCCGCCTTCGTGACCTTAAATCTTAATATATGATTAACAGCCAAGCCCGCGTTCTCCCCGGTAACTCTTATGAAAGCCTAACCCGATAGGTACCCTGGCAGAGTAGTCTTGAAAAAGAACATATTCGATTGACTAATATTTTAATTATCGGCCACATCGTTGGATCTCGGCGCTGGGAAAATGAGCTTCTGGTGCGGTTGAATGCAGCTGGTCACGTGGTTTCGAGCTGCCGCGCGCCGACGCCTGCGCCGATCGCTCGCGGACTGGACAGTGTGCTGGCGATCGAGAGCCGGCGCTTCGGACCCTCGTTGGCAAGCCCCTCCGACCCGTTGCCGTCTGGCGGTTCCGGTCCAGCCGACCTCGTGATCGATCTCACCGGCACTGCCGCACGACTCGGCACGCCGGTTCTGACGCTCGAGTTTTGCGGCCACAGCATCTTCCCCGCTGGTATGACCGAAATGCTGGCAAGCGGGCGATTGCCCGAACTTGCCGTTCGCCTCGATGGCGTCACAGTCGCCCGGGGGCGACCAATGCTCAGCGACCGTCTCTGGCTGTCTCGCAGCTGCAACGATCTGCTGGCTGGGGCCATCTCGTTGGTTGCGCTAAGCGCCGCCCGTTTTTCCGCGGGCGAACTTGTGCCAATCGCCGATAGCCCGGCGCCGATCCTGAGGAATGGCGGTTTTGTCCGGCACTATCTGCCCTTTTTCTGCAGGGGGTTGATCGATCGCGCCGTGCAAAAACTGAGACTTGGACGGCGCCCCTTCTATTGGCAGGTTGCCTATCGGCTGATCGACGGGCCAGGTGTCGCCGAAACCGGGCAACTCGACGGTACGCCGTTCACCGTCCTCCCGGACGACGGCCAGCGATTCTACGCCGATCCATTCGTCATCGAGCGGGATGGCCGCCACTATCTGTTTGTCGAGGAATTTCCCTATGCCACCGGTCGCGGCGTGATTTCTGTCGCCGAGCTCGGTGACGACGGCACCTTCGGTGTGCCGAGGGTTGTGTTGGAGGAAGCGCACCATCTGTCGTATCCGCAGGTGTTCGCTCACGCCGGCGAGATTTTCATGATCCCTGAAAGTGGAGCGGCGCGCGAGCTCGTGCTCTACCGTGCCGCGCAGTTTCCAGATCGCTGGGTACGCGACACCGTGCTGATGACGGACAAGGATTTCAATGACGCCACGCTGCTCGAATCGGATGGGCGCTTCTGGCTGTTCGGGACGGAGCGGTTCGGTTATGGCAGCGCGTCGGATACGATGACGGTCTATTCCGCGCGCTCGCTGCGCGGGCCGTGGATTGGACATGCGCTCAACCCCGTCGCCGTCGATCACTCGGCCGCTCGACCCGGTGGCGCCTTTATCCGCTGGGGTGACGCCCCGGTGCTGCCGGTACAAAACGGGTCGAGAGCCTATGGCGGCGGCCTGGGGTTGATGCGGCTGGATCGGCTTGACGATTTCGATGTCCGTTTTGCGCCGCCCCACCCGATCGGCCCGGGGCCGGCATGGGCCCGCGCCGGCATTCACACGCTTAACCGCGCCGGCAATGTCGAGGTTGTGGATAGCGCCGGCTGACGCGTCTGGAGCCTGCCTTATCCAAGCCGATCCAGTTTCGGCTCGGATGCAACAGCGGTCGAAGATGTGCTCTTAGGCTGATTTCTATACGGCACGTTTCTATAGGCGAGCAGCAACACCACGATAGTCGTGATATCCGGCGCTTTTGACGAGAGCGCGTTGTTCGACAGCGCAGCAAGCAGGAACGTCATGGTGCCGATCCATGCCGGCAGCGGCGCCGCGCGCAGCAGCCGAAAAATGAACCAGAATACCAGCACGATAAAGAGCACGGCTATCGGCAAGCCGAAGAGCATGATGATGACCACCGGCGCGCTCTCGATATAGGGCAGATGCAGCTTCTCGTTGACGATCGCCAGGAGGGCGTCGACGTTCATGCCAAACAGGATGTCTTTCCAGCTAACAAGTCCGAATATCTGGTAGATCGTCACCCGCGCCATGAAATTCTCGTCAAAGATCGTGTTGCCGAATCGATTCAGCAGCCCGCCCGAAAACAGTATGGCCACCAGCGCTGCGCCGCCCGCCAGGGCGAACAGCAGCACGACGGACTTGGCCTGCCGCTGGTGCTTTAGCGTCAGGCGCGGCCAAGGCACGAACATCAGCAGAATGAGGGTTTCTCCGGCAGCGAGCATCAGGGCGGCGCGGGCGCCTGACGCAGCACAACCGACGAGCAACACGAGAATCGATGCCACCCGCACCCATATGCGCCAGCGCGTCAGCGGTACGAATCCGATGGCTGTGGCGCAGAGCGCGCCTAGTGCCAGCGGGTGCGCCGATAGGCCGATTGGCCTGAATTGCAGTTCGTTGAGACCGTAAGGCATAAATCGATGTTGAGTCACCGCTTCGATCGTGCCGAGCACAGCGCTGAGGATCACCATTCCAAGCACGACGTCGCCCAACGCCCGCCGCACTTCCGCGTTCAAGGCCAGCATCAACAGGCCCGCGGCGCCCGCCACGAGATAAGTATCGATGATGAACCCGGAGGAGCCCGCACGGCCGGTGATGAACAGATACGGCACCAGCGCGAACATCAGCGCAGAATAGAGCATTAAAGCCTTGAATATTCCAATTTCGTCACCCTGCAGCAGGAACGGTCGGCTGAAAAGAACGATAGGAAGCAGCAGAAAGATAGCATAGGTGCCGAAATGCAGTTTCTCGTAGAATGAGCCACCGTCGGCCGTATAGTCGACGACCATGTTCATAATCTGCGGTGACACCGTGAGGCGGAGCAGGAACGCAAACGCCGCGCATAGGAAGAACAGAACCGACAGCGCGTTCTGACGGCGCGCCTGGCTGGACATCAATCGTTCCGAAGCGGCAGCGGGATAGCTCATGTCCCATCCAAGTGGCGGTATTCAAACGGCATTCTGACCAACGAGATCCATTCAAGGGATCGCCGAACGGCCGCGGCGCGTGAATAGGCAAAATATGCCAACTTGGAAAATGAGATGTTAACGATCTTTCTGTAGTGCTGGCCGCATAGCGAATAACCAGAGTTAGCACCATGTCCGCCGCTTCCGACACACCCCTTCCCTCTGTGGCGGATTCCGACATCAGCGCACTTGAGCGGATCGCCAATGCGCGCCGCGCCAGCAGGGCAAGGCTGCAACAGGATGCCCCAGTCATGGCACGCACCTCCGTCCCTGTCACTCCGCACACGCCCGAGCCTGTCCCGACGGTGACGCTTGACAAGATCGGCGATTTCCTTGAGCTCGATTTTCGACGCCTGTTTGTCTGGCTGCGTGCCGGGCTCGCCGTGGCCTGCGTGCTGGCAGTGGCCGGCGGCGTCATCGGCGCCGCCTATGGGCTGCTGAGCAAACAGCGTTATACCGTTGCAACGGAAATCCTCATCAATCCTGCCAATTTGCAGGTTGTGGAAAACGACCTCTACTCGCAACCGGGCCAGGTCGATAGCCAAATTCTCAACGCGCGCAGCAAGCAGCGCATCTTGACCTCGGGCAACGTGCTTGCACGTGTGGTGGACGAACTCGGTCTAGCCAACGATCCGGAGTTTTTCGACCCGGACCAGAGTGCCTCCACGTCTGGTGTTGGAGCGAGTGGCGGCAAGTCCGATCCGAAGCTTGTCGCCCAGAAGAGCCTGGCGGAGCGGGTCGATGTCACTGCAGATGAAACGTCGTTCGTCACGACCCTCTCGGTATCGGCGGAAACCACCGGCAAGGCGATCCTGATCTCGCAAGCCATAGTGAAGGCTTTCCAGGAAGAACTGGCCAAGGCCGAAGCTGCTGGTGCCAACCGTGCCGCAGCTGCTCTTGACGGCCGGCTCGGCCAACTCAAGCGCGACGTGCAAGCGGCCGAAGAGAAGGTCGAGAGCTACAGGCGCAGCCACAACCTGTCCTCCAGCAATGGCCAGCTTGTCAGTTCGCAGACGATGACGCAGCTCAATAGCGAAATTGGAGAGGCGCAATCGCGCGTGATCGCTGCGCAGGCAAGTTACGACGCCTTGGTTGCGTCCGGTGTCGATGGAGCCAACCCTGACCCGGCGGATTCGGCAGCACTCGCAGCACTGCGCGACAAGGCAAACGGCCTGCTGCAGCAAATCGATTCACAGTCCATGACCTTTGGTCCGCGCCACCCGACGATTGTCAGGCTCAGGACAGAATTCGAAACCGTCAGTTCTCAACTCAGGGCGGAGTTCTCCCGCACGGTCGGCACGGCAAAAGCCAGTCTGGATAAGGCCAACGCCTCATTGGCTTCCCTCAGCGCCAAGATGAACGATCTGAAGAGCAATGTTTTCACCGACAGCGAGTCCCAGGTCGCCCTACGTGAGCTTGAACGGGACGCCGCCTCAAGGAGGACGATCTATGAAAGCTTCCTGTCTCGCGCGCGCCAAATCACCGAGCGCGAGCAGATCGACACCACGAACGTGCAGGTGATTTCCACCGCAGTGCCGCCAAACGGGCGCTCGTGGCCGCCCCGCACCCCCCTGATGGCAGGCCTGGGAGCTTTCGCTGGCTTTGCTCTAGGCATGCTGCTCGCCTTAGCCATGGGCATCGTGCGCGACATGCGCCAGCCGCCGAACCGACCAGGCATTGGCGTCAGCCAAGCCTGAATCCAGGCATGGCGAAGCGCATTGTTTTTCACATTGCCAGTCTCAGGGGCGGCGGCGCCGAGCGTGTCTTCGTCCTCATGGCAAACGAATTGGCGTCGCGTGGGCACGATGTCACACTCTTTACCTGGAACGCGGAAGGACCTAACGCCGCGCTGCGCTCCCCTGCTGTTCATCTGGTCGATTTCGACCTTCCTATCCGGGGCGAGGGCTACGGCAAGTGGGAGACGCTGAAAGGTATCGTGCGAAGCGCACGTTTGTTCAACCGCCTTGGTCCCCATGCGGTCTATAGCGCCCCGGAATTTGCCAATCTGGTCGTGACGCTGGCGCTTCTCCTGGCGCGAAGCCGAGCGAGGTTCTTTCCGAGCTTCCACGCGGCAGCCTCACTGCCTTCCGGCAGCCTCGGCGCGAGAATAGCGGTCTGGCTTTCCGCGCTGGTTGCAGCGCGCGCAACCAAAGCCATCGCCGTCTCAGTGGGCGTCGGCCGCGATATTGCGGCCCGCGGCTTCCCCAAATCCAAGGTTGTCGTCATCAACAACCCGCTGCCGCCGGCTGCGGCGCTCCAAGGAGATTCCTATGCCTGGCAGGCAAGGTTGGCGGCGATCGGCGATGGCCCCGTCATCGCCACCGCTGGGCGACTGGTGCCGGTCAAGGATCATCGGACTTTGCTGCGGGCCTTCGCTATCCTGCGCGCCGACCGCCGCGTTCGACTTGCCATCTTCGGTGAAGGTCCACTGGCCGACGAGTTGCGCGCTTATGCCCAAGAACTCGGCATAGGCGCGGATGTGCTCTTTGCTGGCTACGTCAATGATCCCGCGGCCTGTTATGCCGCAGCCGATCTGTTCGTTCTTTCCTCGACGAGCGAGGGCTTTGGCAATGTGCTGGTCGAGGCCATGGCTGCAGGTGTCCCCGTAGTCTCCACGGATGCGCCGCATGGCCCGCGCGAGATTCTGGATGACGGGCGTTTCGGCGCCTTGGTGCCGGTCGGCGATGCCGCGGCGCTGGCTAAGGCGATGGCCGAAATGCTGGACCACCCCACTTCTGCTGCCCTCCTGAAGAGCAGGGCAGCGGATTTCGAAGTTGAAAAGATCGGCGATCTATACGAAGCGCTGCTCTAGCCAGGAATTTCGCTGACGCTCTTTGATGCAGGTCAATGCCGGCATCGCCATTCGTGTCGACCGGTCAGCATCGGTGCATCGCCGTTGGCCGGCACAGGCCCGAGCAGGAAGGGTGTCAGACGCATCGGAATCTGATAACAGCCGATGAAAGAGGAGCAGCGGATCGGTCACCGCGACGGGAAACGCGGTCGCTAGCCGCATGGCGATTCTTTTCTAACGGAGTATTCGAATGAGACATGTGTGGCGTTGGTTCGGCCCAGTCGACAAGGTGACGATCGCGGACGCGCGTCAGGCTGGTGCGCAAGGCATCGTCTCAGCCCTTCACCACGTTCCTTACGGCGCCGTCTGGCTGCCCGCCGAAATCCAAAACCGCCAGCGCGAAGTCGCATCTTTGCCGGATGGAAGCGCAAGCGATCTGAACTGGGAGATCGTCGAGAGCCTGCCGGTTTCCGAAGCGATCAAGACGCAGGTCGGCGAGTGGCGCAGCCATATAGCCAACTACAGGACATCGCTGGAAAACTTGGCGCAGGCCGGCATTTCGGTCATCTGCTACAATTTCATGCCCGTGCTCGACTGGACCCGCACCGACCTCACCTGGCGCCTGCCGCATGGCGGCACCACCATGCGCTTCAATCTGGTCGACTTCGCCGCATTCGACATCCATATCCTGAAACGCCAAGGGGCGCTCGGCGATTACACGCCGGAGATCGCCTCCGAGGCGGAGCGGCGACACGCGCAGATGGATGATTTTGCACGCAAGGTTCTGGCAAGAAGCGTCAATTCCGGTCTGCCCGGCTCGACCGAAGGCACGTCTCTCGACGGTCTCGCGGCTCAACTGTCAAATTATGACCGCATCGACGCAACAACCCTGCGCCGGCATTTCGTCGATTTCCTGTCGGAGGTCGTGCCTATGGCCGAACGCCTCGGCCTGCGTCTCTGCTGCCACCCTGATGATCCGCCGTTTCCGCTGCTGGGCCTGCCGCGCGTCATGTCGACCGAGGCCGACTATCGGTACATTCTGGACGCAGTCGACAGCCCGGCCAACGGGGCGACACTGTGCACGGGATCGCTCGGTGCAAGACCGGATAATGATCTGCCCGGCATGATCGAGCGGATTGGGCCAAAAATCCACTTCGCGCATCTGCGCAATGTGCGCAAGGAAGCGGCCGGCATCCCCTGCTCGTTCCACGAGGACGAGCATCTTGCCGGCGACACCGACATGGTGGCGGTGGTGGCGGCGCTATTCCACGAGGAAGCGCGGCGCAAGAAGGAAGGGCGCCCGGACGCAGTCATCCCGATGCGCCCCGACCATGGCCAGGATATCCTCGACGACCTGACGCGTGGGGCCCAGCCCGGCTACCCGGCCATCGGTCGGCTCAAAGGATTGGCCGAACTCCGCGGCGTCGAACATGCCATTCGCAAGTCGACGTCAGGCGAGCGGATCTCCACTCCCACTCCCGCCTGGTGAGTGCGGAGAGAGCACTAGAATAGACCGGGAGGAAAGGGCACAGAGAGCGTCCGCGCCCGGTATTCGCTATGCGCGGAGACATCAGACTTCGACCATTGGACATCCCGCAACGCGCCTCCGACTGTGCATAATCGCAGTTTGCGGTTTGACCCCGATTGCAATCCGCTAGCCTGCGCTAGTTATTGCTCCATCCACGCCGTGTTGAGAGGAACTCTAGGCAGCGGTGGGGAATTCATATCCTGGGAGGAAATCACGATGAGAAAGTTCGCCGCCGCTCTGGCCGCAGCCGCAGCCGTCACGCTCTATCCGTTCGCCGCGGGCGCGCAAACCTATCCCGAACGCACCATCACCGTTGTGGTGCCGTTTTCGGCCGGCGGCCCGACCGACACGGTCACGCGTCTCGTCGCGGAAGCCATGTCTAAGGATCTCGGCCAGCAGATCATCGTCGAGAATGTCGGCGGTGCCGGCGGCACGCTGGGCGCCGGCCGCGTCGCGCAAGCCGATCCCGACGGCTATACGCTGCTCCTCCATCACATCGGCATGGCGACAAGCGCGACGCTATACCGAAAACTCGCATACGACACGCTGAACGGCTTCGAATATGTCGGCCTCGTCACCGATGTGCCGATGACCATCGTCGGCCGCAAGGACCTCGAGCCGACCGATCTGAAGGGGCTGGTCGACTACGCCAAGGCCAACAAGGATACCGTCACCGTCGCCAATGCCGGCATAGGCGCGGCCTCGCATCTGTGCGGCATGCTGTTCATGAGCGCGATCGGCACACCGCTGGTCACCGTGCCCTACAAGGGCACGGGCCCGGCCATGACCGATCTTCTCGGCGGCCAGGTCGACATCATGTGCGACCAGACAACCAATACCACCAAGCAGATCCAGGGCGGCACGATCAAGGCCTACGCCGTCACCTCGTCTGAACGCCTCGATGTGCTGCCCGATCTGCCGACGACGACGGAAGCCGGTCTCCCGGAGGTGCAGGTAGGTATCTGGCACGGCCTCTACGCGCCCAAGGGCACGCCGGCCGAGGTCACTGAGCGCCTGTCGAAATCGCTTCAGGTCGCGCTGAAGGACCCGAACGTCGTCGCCCGCTTCGCCGAGCTCGGCACCAAGCCGTCGTCCGACGCAGATGCGACGCCGGCCGCGCTGAAGGCCAAGCTGGAAAGCGAGATCGCGCGCTGGAAGCCGATCATCGAAGCCGCCGGCCAGTACGCCGACTAAGGTTTTGAACGGGGCGCCACCAGCGCCCCGTTTTTCACACCGGCATCAGCGTGCCCCGCGGCGGGCCTGGGAGGACGTCATGAAACCTTTCACGATCGACACGACCAACGGCATATGCGCCGCGCTGTTCATCTTTCTTGGCGGATTTTTCGCTCTGCAGTCGCTCGGCCTCGAAATCGGCACTGCCTTCCGCATGGGACCGGGCTATTTCCCCCTGGTCCTGGCGATCGTGCTGATCCTGCTTGGCGCCGTCATCCTCGTCGAAGCGGTGCGCTTCGAGAGCGAGCCGATCGGGCATATAGCCTGGCGCGGCATGCTGTTCATCCTCCCTGCCCCGATCTTCTTCGGCCTGACCGTGCGCGGCCTCGGCTTCATCCCCTCGATCTTCCTGACGGCGCTGATCGCATCCTTTGCCAGCGGCCGCATGAGGCCGCTGACCGCGCTCGTGCTCTCCGCTTGCCTGACGCTGTTTGCGTTCCTCGTCTTCAGCTATGCGCTCGGCCTGCCGTTCCGGCGCTTCGGCCCGTGGCTGCCTCCATGGCTGGTATGGTGAGAGGATGAACATGGAACTCCTCGACAACCTCGCGCTCGGCTTTTCGACGGCCACGTCGCTGGCAAACCTCGGTTTCTGCCTGATCGGCGTCCTTCTCGGCACGCTGATCGGCGTCCTGCCCGGTATCGGCGCCACCGCGACCATCGCCATGCTGTTGCCGATCACCTTCCAGATCGGCGACCCGGTTTCCTCCCTGATCATGCTCGCCGGCATCTATTACGGCGCGCAATATGGCGGATCGACCACCGCCATCCTCATCAACATGCCCGGCGAATCCTCGTCAGCCGTCACCGCGATCGACGGCTACCAGATGGCCAGGAACGGCCGCGCCGGGGCGGCACTCGCGATCGCGGCGATAGGCTCGTTCTTTGCCGGCACCGTGTCGACGTTCCTCGTCGCCATCTTCGCTCCGCCGCTGACGGCGATCGCGCTGCAATTCGGCGCGGCCGAGTATTTTTCGCTGATGATCGTCGGTCTCGTCTCGTCCGTCGCGCTCGCCCACGGCTCGATTGTCAAGGCGCTGGCGATGGT
>NZ_RZTI01000040.1:0-43995 GCF_003997275.1 Mesorhizobium sp. M6A.T.Ce.TU.002.03.1.1 | reverse complement strand
CAATCCGGCAGGATGGCTGCCTAAACCGACAAAGGCCTCGCAAGGGCCGCGGAAAACCGCTCTGCCGGCCTTCAAAAAGGCCCCCACTGACCACCGAACTCCACTTCGCTCCCCGTGCAAAGCCCTCACAAGGGGAGAAGGAAGAGGCGCTCTCGCGGGGTTGACTTTCCGGGCGCGTTCTTTATGTGTCGCGCCAAGTTTCCCGCGTCCGGGTGTTTCCCCGTGCTCCAGCGGCTAAAACTCCACGAACATAACGGACGAACAACATGGCCAAAGCCGCAAACATCAAGATCAAGCTTCTGTCGACCGCCGACACCGGTTTCTTCTACGTGACCAGCAAGAACAGCCGCACCAAGACGGACAAGCTGTCGTTCCGCAAATACGATCCGGTCGCCAAGAAGCATGTCGAGTTCAAGGAAACCAAGATTAAGTAATCTGGTTTCCTGCTCCAAAAACCAAAACGCCGCCCCTCTGGGCGGCGTTTTGGTTTTCAAGGCTTCGAAAAGTCCGATATTTCCGATGCTTAGCGCAGAGTCTCGATGTCTTTTCGGAAAGAGGGGGCCGGTCGGCGTTTGGCAGCGGTACGAGGAGGCCACTATGTGCCAGCGCCGGCCGGCCGACCCCACGGACCCAGGAGATGCGGCGGACCTGAGAATCATGGGGTATTCTTCGGATCGACCCGGCAACTACCCTCGCGCCGGTTCCGTCATTGGTCTGCACATTTGCGCAACAGCTTACGAAAATCAACAATTTCTTAACCAAGCGCTGCGAATCGCTTGCGTTAAGGTAAATTCGTAACCCTGTCGCACCGACTGGATAATCGGCGCTACGCCGCCTTGGCGACGACGCGATTACGGCCGGCGCTCTTGGCTTCGTAGAGCGCGAGGTCGGCGCGTTTCATCAGCCCGGCAACCGAGTCCACGCCCTTCAGCACCGACGACACGCCGACGCTGACGGTAACCTCGATCGTCTTGCCATCGAGACCGACGGCAAACGGCATCTGGGCGATTTCGGCGCGAATGCGCTCTGCGACCTTTTCGGCGACCGCGCCGTCCGTGTCCGGCATCACCACGACGAATTCCTCGCCACCGAAGCGGCAGGCGAGATCGATGCCGCGCACATTCTTGCGCAGCCGCCGCGCGAATTCGCGCAGCACCTCGTCGCCGCCGTCATGGCCGTGCGCGTCGTTGATGGTCTTGAAGCGGTCGAGATCGGTGATCATCACCGACAGCGGCCGCCGCCGCGCCACGGCACGGTCGAACAACGTCTGCAGATGGCTGTCGAGGTAACGGCGATTGTGCAATCCCGTCAGGGCGTCGGTCACCGCCATCTCAATGGTTTGGGTGACGCTGGCGCGGAGTTGGTCGTTGTAGCGCTTGCGGCGCACTTGCGTGCGCAGCCGAGCCGTCAGCTCCTGCTGGTCGATCGGCCGCATCAGATAGTCGTTGATGCCGAGTTCGAGGCCGCGGATGATGCGCTCTTCCTCACCCTCCTGCGCCAGAAGGATGATCGGCAGGAAACGGGTGCGATCGAGCGAACGCAGTTGCGAGCAGAGCCTGAGCGGATCGAAATCGGCAAAGGCCGTCGAGATCATCACGCATTCATAGGGGGTCTCGGCGGCCTGGAAGAAGCCGGCATGCGGATCGGTGGCAATGTCGAGGTCAGCGCTGCCGCGCAGCATTTTCTGGACGCGCTCGAAGGAGGACTTGCGCTCGTCGATCAGCAGAACTTTCGGCGTTGTGTCTGCGGAAGCGAAGTTGCGGCTCAACAGCTCCTCGATGCCGATATTGCGCGTGGTCGAGGCGCGCAGGCGCAGCTCGTCGGTCAACGTCTTCAGCCTGACCAGGCTTTTGACGCGCGTCATCAATTGCAGATCATTGACCGGCTTGGTCAGAAAATCGTCGGCGCCGGCCTCAAGGCCGCGCACCCGGTCCGAAACCTGGTCGAGCGCGGTGATCATGACGACGGGTATGTGCGACGTCGCCGGATCGCTCTTCAGCCGCCGGCAGACCTCGAACCCGTCCATATCGGGCATCATCACGTCGAGCAGAACGACATCGACCTTGCCGTTTTCGCAGGTCTCGATCGCGTCCAGCCCGTTGGTGGCGGTCAGCACCTCGAAATATTCGGCAAGCAGCCGGACCTCGAGCAGCCTCACATTGGCAGGGATGTCGTCGACGACGAGGATCCGTGCAGTCATCTCACAAAGCTCCGGCTCGGCTGGAAAGGCGCATCAGGCGTCGCCCAGGTAGGATTTGATCGTTTCGATGAAACGCGGCACCGAGATCGGTTTGGAAATATAGGCTTCGCAGCCACCCTGGCGGATGCGCTCCTCATCGCCCTTCATCGCGAATGCAGTGACGGCAATGACCGGTATGACATGGAGGTCGTCGTCCTCCTTCAGCCATTTGGTCACTTCCAGCCCCGACACTTCGGGCAGCTGGATATCCATCAAAATGAGGTCCGGCTTGTGCAGTCGCGCCAGATCCAGCGCTTCCAGGCCGTTGCGCGTGCGTACCGTCTCGTAACCGCTCGCTTCGATGAGGTCCCGAAAGAGCTTCATGTTGAGCTCATTGTCCTCGACGATCATGACCTTCTTAGGCATCAAATTCCCGTTCCGGCCTGCCTTCCACTCGAAGGATACCGCTATGCGCCCTCGCCGGCACGCATCAAACCCTGCTCGACTCTACGGCAATATAATTGACGAAACGGAAACCGGCTGCCGGAAAAGCTTCGGATTTCGCCTAGAATACCGCATTGCCGAGGTAGATGGCTTGCCGCAGGCGACGCTTGCGATTACTGCCAAAAAGAGACTCATTCCACCGCGCAAGAAGGTAGCGATGGCAAACGCAGCGTCAATGCGCGAGGAAGCGGAAACCATCGCCGTGAAGGCGTTGGGCTTTGTCGCCGCCGATCCGGAACTTCTGCCCCGCTTCCTGGCGATCACCGGTATCGAGGCGCATTCCATCCGCCAGGCTGCCAGCGAGCCGGGATTTTTGGCCGGCGTGCTGCAGTTCATCCTCGCCCACGAGCCGACGCTCATGCGGTTCGCGGAGGAAACCGGCACGCCGCCGGCTTCCGTCGGCAAGGCGTTGCGGGCGCTGCCGCTTGGCGACGACAATCATGAGCATTCCATATGAGCGACGATCCCGAAACAGCGCGCCAGATCGAGGAACTGGCCGCCGACGACTGCGTTTCCAAGCGCCCCGGCAGAACCGCTTAGCCGGGGCTCACGAAAGCGCCTACGGCGTCGTTTCTTCTGCTTCATCATTCGCAACCGGATCGGCCGGCTTCAGCATGGCGCCGTTGACCATCACCGAACCGTCGGCCTTGGTGTTAATGATCCATTCCAACCGGCCGTCCGGCAGCGTCTTGCCAAACCCTTTGATCGCCAGCACTACCGGGAAATACTGCGCGGCTTCCGGCTCCGACTTCGCCGCCGCCTGCAGGCTTTCCACGATCTTGTCGTAGCCGGCTATATCGATCGTCACATTTGCCTCGGGCTTCATGCCGGGGAACGTCATCTCGCCTTCCAGTGCAATTTCCACGTCGCGGTTCTTCACCGTGCTGTGGCCGATGACCATCTTCGGCGCTTTGGCCATGAAATCGGCGGTCAGCGTTTCGCCGAAGCCGGCCGCCAGCGGAGGATTCTGATTGAGATCAAAGGCTTCGATCGCCTTTTTCGCCATGCTGTCGAGATCGATGTTGGCGCCGCCGAAATTCAGATCGATGTCGGTGGGCAACAGCGCTGTGCTCCAGCCGGGGACAAGATGCTGAGGGATCGTCAATCCCGCCGCCTTGATCGAATAGTTGATCGCTCCGTTCTGGGCGATGCCGTCGGACCCGAAGCTAGTGCCCAGCTCCGTCGCACCGAAATGTCCCACCGGGCTCTCGACAGTGAAATCCTTGAACCCGTAGTTTCCGTCGATCCGCTCCCACAGCGGCAGCGCGGCGAGCAAAAGGGATTTGAGCTGCGCCTGGTTGGCCTTCAGCTTGGCCTCGTCTTCATTGGCGACCGCAAATGCTAGCAGATCGAGAAACGGCTTTGTCCTCAAGCCTTTGCCGGTCGCATTCACCGACAATTCTGGCGATTTGATCGTAAGCGGGAATTTCAGCCCGCTTTTTGGGTCGTCAACGTCGATCGCTTCAACAAAGCCGGCCATCGTCTGTGTCATGGTGAAATCGACACCGCCATTCGCGGCCTTGGTTGCGTTCATGGAGGCCGTACCCGCGCCGGTCCTTATTTCCATGTGTTGCACGGCATCCCGTGAGATCATGGTCATACCGGTCATCAATGTCGTAGCATTGGCGAAAGTTGCCAGCTCGGGATCATAGACCCCGGCAAACTTGCCGCCTTCGACCGAGAACTGCGTGCTCTGTGGCCCCTGCGGTCCGTTGATCTCGAAGGAAGCTCTCGTCGTGAAATCCCCCGAGATATCCCATGTCGCGTCGCTGCGCGGTTTGGCCAGCAGGACATAGGGCGCAAAATCGAACTTCAGCAAATCCTGCTTCGGCAGCATTCCGGCAAGCGCCTTGAAGTCGAAGGCGATCTTGTATGCATCACCTTCCACCGAGACCTTCAGGACGCCTTTGTCGATCGCCTGGCTACCGACGTAGCGCGACAGATTTTCGGAAAGCTGCTTCGCACCCTCGCCATTGACGGCCTGGGCGAAAGCGGGCGCGCTAAGCGCGAGAACGAAGACGGCCGGCAGAACACGGGTCACGCAGAATCTCCGTTGCTATTCTTGTAGTAGAAAACTCCAACCGCAACCGTAAGCCGAAACGGGCGAGGCGCAATCCCTCCCAGGCGTTGGATTGAGGAGCTTCACGTCGCCTTCTTCGGTGTGACGACGCAAGCGGCCCGGGCATTGAGCAGGCCCCAGCCGAAGACGGCGTCCTTGCCCGGCGCACCGAGATCTTCCGCCGACTTGCCGAGTGCGTCGTGAATGTCGGCTGCGGTGGCGTTGCTGTTTGCCGATTTCATCAACGCCGCTGCGGCGGTAACAAACGGCGCCGCGAAGGAGGTGCCGGTCTTTGGCCGGGCGCCGCTGACCGAAGCGGCCGTCCACACTTCGACACCGGGAGCGGCCAGATCGATATGCTCGCCGCGCCCGGCACGCCTGTAGGGACGTTTCATGCGGTCCACCGCCGTCACCGCGATCACATCCGCGTAGGCCGCTGGAAAGGAAGGTCCGGCCTTTGGGCCGCCATTGCCGGCGGCGGCGACGATCACCATGCCGCGGTCGGCAAGCCTTCGGACAAACTGCTCTAGAAGCGCATTCGCAGGACCCGACAGGCTCATATTCGTCACCTGCACGCCGCGCACGGAAAGAAGATCGAGCGCGCGAAGAAGATCATAGACGTCCGAGCGGTCATCCTGGCGATCGCCCCGGTGAAACGCATCGACCGCGATCAGCCTAGCGTGCGGCAGGAGGCCCGGGGCACGGCTGTCGACGCCGCCGACGAGCAGGGCCGCGACGGCGGTGCCGTGCTGGCGGCCGGACTCGGGAAAGCCGTCGTCCGACAGGCGAAGAACTTCGACCCGGCCTTTCGCGAAGGCGGCATGCGCAGGATTGATCGCCGTGTCGATGAGGCCGATCGTGACATTGCCACCGCAGCCGGCGGGAAGGCCTATATCGGCCGGCCAGCCGATCAGGCCCGCGGCGGCGCAGTGGGGTCCGGCACATTCGGCTTCTTGTCCGGGCCGGTAGTAATGCACGAAATCTGCTGTCGACTGCGGACCGGCGTCGATGACAAGCTCGCGTGCAGCCTCCAGCGGCGTATTGGGTGGTATGCGCAGCCGGACCAGCTCCGTTCCCAGAAGCTGGATGTCGGCGCGGTCCAGGACGGTGAAGCCCGTTGCCTGAAGCCGACCGATCTCAGCCGAACTCAGCCCGGTCGCGACGATCTGGTCCGGCGCCCGGGACGGCAAAGGGACGGCCGGCCGTTGCGCGCGCCTGCCGCCGCCTCGTCTTGGCGGCCGCGGAAGAAACCGATCCGTCAGCGAGAGAAACAGATTAGGTCCGGTCGACCGCCGGGGAGCCGTTCCCGACCCACCAGACGACGGGCCGGATCGACCGCCGTCATCACCACCGCCACCATCGTCGCCGCCACCGTCATCACCACCACCATCATCATCGGCGAACGCCGATCTTGGTCCGAACTCTGCGGGCGCCATCTGGCCGCTCGGCGCTTGGGGATCGACCAGCAACGCGACAGCTACCCAGAACGGCAGCAGGGCCTTTGGTCTCAGCCATGAGGTGGCGTCCATAGTTTCCCTTCCGGCCGTTGCCGATTTTCAACATCGCGAGGCTAGCGGACCTATCCGGCAATAAGCTAGCGTTGCGAGGAACGGGCGCGGGGCCGCTTTATTCCAGAACTTGGAGCAACATGCCGGAAAAAACCGACCGCGTCCAAGATCAGCTAGTCGCTTTTCTCCCGAATCTGCGCCGCTTCGCGATTGCGCTCTGCCGGTCCCGCGATATGGCGGACGATCTGGTTCAGCGAGCCTGCGAACGGGCGCTCGCCAACGAGCAGCGTTTCGAACAAGGGACGCGCTTCGACGCGTGGATGTTCAAGATTCTCCGAAATCTGTGGATCGATGACATCCGCAAGCGCAAGGTCGCCGGCCCGCAGGACGATATCGACGAGCGCCATGACATCGCCGGCGTTTCCGGTGAGCGCGAGATGGAGGCGCGGCTGGCGCTGAGCGGCGTCGCGCAAGCCATCGGCGAGCTCCCCGGCGACCAGCGCGACGTGCTGCTTCTGGTCTGCGTCGAAGAGCTTTCCTACAAGGAAGCCGCCGAAATCCTTGCCGTGCCGATCGGGACGGTGATGAGCCGGCTGGCCCGGGCGAGGAAGAATCTGGCGGAGGCTACTGGAATATCCACGGCGCCCACCCGTTCTGCGGTCACAAAAGGGGCTACGAAATGACCGAAGAGACTTTTTCGGACGAGATCCTGATGCGGTTCGCCGATGGTGAGCTTGATCCGGAGACTGTCGCCAGGATCGAGCAGGCGATGGAGATCGACGACCGTCTGGTTACCAGGGTCGCTATGTTCATCGAAACCAGAGCGCAGGCGCAGGCCGCGCTGAAGCCGCTGCTCGATGAGCCGGTTCCCGAAAAGCTTGTCGCGGCCGTCGAGCAAATGGTCGAGGCCAAGCGTGCCAGCGAGAAGGCGGCATCGGTATTGCCATTCGGCGGCGGGCGTATGGCGGGACCTCCATCCAGATCCCAATGGCTGCTGCCGATTGCCGCCTCTCTCGCGGCCGTCGTCGGCGCGCTCGCCGGGTATTGGGCTGCAGGCACCAACGAACGCGCACAGGGCGGGCTGTGGGTTGCCGGCGTCATCAGGCCAGCCCTCGGCCAAGCCCTTGAAACGGTCGAATCCGGGAAGGAAATCAAGCTCGCCGGGATCAGCGATCGGTTCCGGGCTATCGCCACCTTCCGCAACAATTCGCAGGATTTGTGTCGCGAATTCGAGGTCGACTCGCAGGACCGCTCCACGGTGATGTCGGTCGCCTGCCGTTCCGGCGACGAATGGCGCGTCAGCTTCGCGGTCGTGGCGCCGGGCGACGCCGGAGGCTATGCCCCGGCCTCGTCGGCCGAAGCCCTCGACGCCTATCTTTCGGCGATCGAAGCGGGCGCGCCAATGTCAGCCGAGGAGGAAGTTAAAGCGCTGACCGAGGTCCGCCAGAAGGATCAGAAGTAAAGCTGCGGCGGCCGGCTTCTCTTGAATGGAATAAAGCCGGCGATCGCCCGTTACTCCGCCGGACCGCAACTGCCGGTCCAGTCTGAAAAAGGAGTAACCACCATGACAAGACACTGGAAACTCAAGTCGACACTGGTCGCAGGAATGGCAGCCCTCGCAAGCACCGCGGCGCAGGCGAAGGAGTATCCCGCGGCGCCCCTGGAAACCGAGCGTCCGCCGGCCGCAATGACCAGCCAAAGCGACGGTGCCTTCATCGTCGCGGGCAACAGTTCGTCAAATTCGAGCTCCAATTCGTCGAGCAATTCGAGTTCGAACTCATCGTCCAACAGTTCGTCGAATTCCAGCTCCAATTCGTCGAGCAACTCCAATTCGAACTCATCGTCGAACAGCTCCTCCAACTCGAGCTCGAATAGTTCGGATCGCGGGCCGCGCCACTGGCGGTCCCGCTAGAGCATCGGGCCCAGAGATAGAGCGGCGGTACGCTTCGACTTGAAAGTCCGCCGCTCTATCGATCCACAAAGAAACGGGGGCCCAGCGGCCCCCGTTTCGCATTCTTCTCCGGGAAAGAGTTAGCGGGCCGCGCGGGCCCATTTGCGATACCAGCCTTCGCTCGCAATCGTGTTGCGATAGACCGTTTCGCGTTCCGTCGCCTCGGCTCCGGTCTCCGCCCGGATCTCCGCCTTGAGCGCCGCACCTTCGCGGCGAACCGGTATGACCTGGACGAGCGGCGTGCCCTTTTCAATGACGTAGAGTCCATCAGGCGCAGTCGCGAAGAATGGAAAATGGATGTCGGCTGCATAAGTGTCGGTATCGACGATACCGGCGACGCATTCGAAAGGCTGAGCCGGTCTGTTGAGCGGCGGCAGGAACAAGGAACTCCAGCCCGGCGGGGTACGTATCGACCAGTAGTTGTGAAACTTGCACGGCGGGCCCGGCTCCTTCGGGTTGCCGGCGACCTGATGGGCGCCATGATTGCTCACCATAGTCCTGTCGAACTCCCAGCCGGCATCGACGGTGCGGCCGCCATTCTTGATCTCAAGGCGGACGGTTGCCGCGAGCGGCAGGATCCAGCCGGTTGTCATCGCATCGAGAAACGGCATGCAGCGCTTGACGGTCAGACCGTTGTTGTTGGCCGACGCATGCTGCGAATCGACCGCCGGCAATTTGCGGAACCAGTCCGGCAGGACCGTCTTGGCCGCCACTGGCGGGGCGATGACGCCATGGTCTTCCGGCCGACAGAGAAACCGGATCGAGCGAGAGGTCTGGGGAAAATGGAACATCGATAGCCTCCATGGAAAAATCCGAGGAGGAACGGGCCGCAGGCGGATTTATTCCTGCTGAACGTCAACCGTCTGATTGCAGGCAGGCCACGATAATTCGGGCGCCGCCGAGCGACCGTCGCGACAGCGGCGCGCAAAGCTCACAACTATAGCACCAATCGCATCAGTGGCCGGCCTGCCTTGCGCTCGACCAGCCTCTCGAAGCCGGCTTTCTCAAACACCCGCGACGAGCCGACGAACAGGCCGATCGAACGCGAATCTTTCGACACATCGATCGGACATGCCTCGACCAGTCGCGCCCCATTCTGTCGGGCAAACTCGACGCCGCCTTCGACCAGGCGATGGGTGACGCCCCTGCCGCGCGCTTTAACGCGGATGAAGAAGCACGAAATTGCCCAGACGCCCGGATCCGCGGCATCGGCGGGATCGACCGGCGCCGACCCCCTGCCCTTATTGTTCCATTCGGGCACGTCGGCGCGCGGGCCGATCTGCATCCAGCCAACCGCCTTGCCATCCTCGAACGCCAGCAGGCCAGGTGGCGGCCCAGCCTCGATCCGCGCCTTGATGTGGTCCTTGTTGCGCTCCCGGTTGCTGGCGCGGCGAGCTGCCGGCGACAGCCGGAAATGTGTGCACCAGCAGCCGTAACAGGCGCCTTGCTTACCGAAAAGATCTTCGAAATCCGCCCAAAGCTCGGGCACCAGCGGCGCTATGGTCGTATTCATGAGCTCTCTCCCGGCCCACCGCCTTGTCGTGGCGTCCGTCCTGACGTACCATTGCATTTGTTCTCTTTATGTTCGCAGCGATGGCGGCTTCTGTCAACAATCCCGATCACGGTTTTTGCCGCGACTGCCTGACCTTCCAGCGCAGCGAGGCACGGCGTTGCGATCGCTGCGGCAGCCCGCGGCTTGCTCGCCATCCGGAGCTCTACCGGCTGCATCTTGCCCATATCGATTGCGATGCGTTTTACGCGGCGGTCGAAAAGCGTGACAACCCGACGTTGAAGGACCGGCCGTTGATCATCGGCGGCGGCAAGCGCGGCGTCGTCTCCACCGCTTGCTACATCGCCCGCATCCACGGGGTGCGCTCGGCAATGCCGATGTTCAAGGCGCTTGAAGCCTGCCCGGAAGCGGTCGTCCTCCCGCCGGACATGGAAAAATATGTACGCGTCGGCCGCGAGGTGCGCGCCATGATGCAGGCGCTGACGCCGCTGGTCGAGCCGATCTCCATCGACGAAGCGTTTCTGGACCTTGCCGGCACCGAGCGCCTGCATGGCTTGCCGCCGGCGGTGGTGCTGGCACGCTTCGCGCTTGGTGTGGAGAAGGAGATCGGCATCACCGTTTCATCAGGCCTTTCCTACTGCAAGTTCCTGGCCAAGGTGGCGTCGGATTTTCGCAAGCCGCGCGGCTTTTCGGTGATCGGCGAGGCCGAGGCGGCCGGCTTTCTCGCCGAGCAGCCGGTGACGCTGATCTGGGGCGTGGGGAAAGCCTTCGCCGCCACGCTTGAACGGGACGGCATCCGCATGATCGGCCAGTTGCAGCGCATGGAGCGCGGCGACCTGATGCGCCGCTATGGCGTGATGGGCGACCGGCTCTACCGCCTTTCGCGCGGCGAGGACGATCGCCGCGTCCATCCTGACCAGGATGCGAAAAGCGTCTCGGCGGAGACCACCTTCGACACAGACATCGCGTCGCTGGATGAATTGGTTTCGGTGCTGAGGGCGCTGTCGGAAAAGGTCTCGGGGCGGCTGAAAAAATCCGGCATTGCCGGGCGCACCGTCGTGCTGAAGCTAAAGACCCAGGATTTCAAGACCCGCACGCGCAACCGCCAGCTCGGCGACCCGACACGGCTGGCCGACCGCATTTTTCGACCGGGCTCGAGCTGCTGCGCAAGGAAACGGATGGCACAAGATACCGGCTGCTTGGCATCGGCGTCAGCGACCTCTCGAATGACGAAAAGGCCGATCCGCCCGACCTCGTCGATATCCAGTCACGCAAGCGCGCCATGGCCGAAGGCGCCATCGACACGCTGCGCGACAAATTCGGCCGCAAGGCCGTGGAGACCGGCTATACCTTCGGCAAGGGCCGCAGCGCTCACCCGCCCGAGCCGATCGAGGACTGAGCATGATGCCGAACCTTCGGCTCGGAAAAGATCATGCTCAAACAAGAAGATAGAGCGGCCTTCAGATGCGCCTCAAATCGATCCGGCTGGTCATCACGCGCTCACCGGTTTTTGGGTCGACGTCGATAACGGTCAGCCGCATGCCGTCCTCGCCGCTCTTCTCGACCGTCATTTGCGCCGTGCGATCGCCGTTGACCTCCTTCGCCCAGCGGATGCCGAGATTGATCGCATTGCCCGAGCGCCTGCCGCTAAGCTGCGCCGGCCCGGTGCGGGATCCGACATAGGTGCCGGTGTACTTCGTCCCGCTGGACTTCAGATCGGCACTGATGGCGCGCGTCACCACGACCAGACCGCGGCAGGTGCCGTCCAGCGACAATGAGCTCGATGTCGCGTCGGAATTGAAGCGGCAGGAGACGTTCACCGTCGGCGCATCGGTGGTTACCTTGACGGTCCCCTTGCCGGCAAAATTCCCCTGGAACGAGCGGAGGAAATCGGCTTCGTCGGCGTGAGCTGCGCCAGCCGCTGCCGCTAGGCAGCCGGCGAGTGCAAATCGTGCGAATGATTTCATCGGATCTCTCCTCGTTGAGATCGGAAACAAGGCACTCCCTGCTAGGCAGGTAAACACTACGAATCAACGCCCGCCACTTCGGCAGGTTCCGCCTTCAACATGACTGTTTTGCAACACGTCGCTTCTGGCCCAGCCGAATGCGTCGACTAGCGGTTGCAGTGAACGTCCCGGCTTGCGACATAGCGCGCATGGCACCCTCACCATCGATACCCAAGGCCGCATTCTGGATGGCGCTGTCGATCGCATCGTTTCTGGCGATGTCGGTCGCCGGCCGTGCCACGACGGCCGAACTCAACGTCTTCCAGGTGTTGGAGCTGCGCTCGGTCATCGGCTTTTTCATCCTCCTGCCGCTGGTGATGATATCAGGCGGTTTTGCGGCAATGCGCACCAAACGGCCCTTGGCCAATATCGTCCGCAACGTCGTCCATTTTATCGGCCAGGCGGCGTGGCTTTACGCCTTGACGCTGATCCCGCTGGCCGTGCTGATCTCCATCGAATTCACGACGCCGATCTGGACGGCCATCCTGGCGGTCGGCTTCCTCGGTGAAAGGCTAAGCCGGCCCAAGGTTGCGGCGATCATGCTGGGGCTGATCGGCGCGATGATCATCGTGCGTCCGGGAGCGGGCTCCGTCGATCCGGGACATGTCGTCGTGCTGGGCGCCGCCGTCTGCTTCGGCATATCCGTGGTTCTGGTCAAGTCGCTGACGCGGACGGACAGCGTCGTGCGCATCATCTTCTGGATGCTGCTTATCCAGTCGGTGCTCGGCCTTGTCCCGGCGCTCTACGAATGGCGCAATCCGCCGCTCGAACTGTGGCCGTGGATCCTGCTGATCGCCTTCACCGGCATGTCGTCGCATTTCTGCATGGCCCGCGCGCTCGCCTATGCCGACGCGACCGTCATCTCGCCGATGGACTTTTTGCGCGTGCCGCTGTCGGCGCTGATCGGCTGGCTGCTTTACCACGAGCAGATCGACGCTTTCACCGCCGGTGGCGCCTTGCTGATCCTGATGGGCAATCTGCTCAATCTGCAACGGAAAGCGACGAAACCGGCTGAGATCGCGGCATCATAGTTCCGTCGGAGCTCAAATACCGTCGTCGGGTATCTTGAGAAGATGCCCGCAGGCCTTGCAGTGGACGGCGTCGGGCTCGTGCCGCTGAAGGCCGCATTGCGGGCACGGGAAGAAGACCTTGGCGGGGCGGAAGAGCGCCTGCGCCAGCCTGACGAACAGCGATATGCCGATGATCATGGTGACAATCGCGGTGAGCTTGCCGGCTATCCCCGGCAGCACGATGTCGCCGAAACCGGTCGTTGTCACCGTCGCGACGGTGAAATAAAGCGCGTCGACATAGCCTTCGAGACCGGCCCCGGTGCGGAAGAAGAAGGTGTAGACGAAGCCGGTGACGACAAACAGGAATGTCAGGAGATTGATGACCGCGTGGCTTGCCTCGCGCCATTTTTTGAGGCCGCGCATCTCGAAATACCGCCACAGCGCGCCGCTGCGCGACAGCGACCACAACCGCAGGATGCGCAGGAAACCCAGATTGGCCAGCGCCGAAGGCATCAGCAACGTCAGCAGGATGAAGGCGTCGATCCACGACGCCGGCTGTTTCAGCAGGCGCAGCATGTCATTGGAGGCTAGCAGCCTGGCAATCATGTCGGCGGCGACAAGTGCTGCGACAGAATAATCAAGCCAGAGGAACGAGGACGACTCCTGGATCACCGGTGTGGCGATGAAGAAGGCGATGATGGCAAGGTCGATGATGATCGCCGCCAGTTGAAACCGGAAAGCCGCAGGTGTGCGCCCGTGATAAAGCTTGCGCAACGTATCGCGCAGCCGCGCCAAGGCTGATAACTCCCGCGCTCCGTCCTTGTCTGCCGCCTTCATGGCAACTGCGATAACGTTCGCTGCAACAGCCGTCCAGTGGGCAGAGCAGGGATAAGCCGCCGTGGGTTGAGAACATCCGGAGAGTTTCAGACCCGGAAAGCAATTCAGACCGGTTCCGCCTCGATGATGCTGATGCGAGGTCCGGCTTCAACAATATTCGCGACCCGGAAATCCGACGCTGCAAGCAGCACCCTGAATTCTTCCGCCGTGCGCTCCTGCCCGCCCGGCATGACCAGCATGTTCAGATCGCCGAATTTTGCGCCGGCGCCTTCGTTGGGCGGCGCCAGAATGCTCTCGAGCACCAGCAGTTTGCCTTCTGGGCGCATTGCCCGGCGGCAGGTTTTCAGGATGCGGATGTTTGTGTCGTCGTCCCAGTCATGCAAGATCCATTTAAGCACAATCGCATCGGCGCCCTCGGGCACCGAGACGAAGAAATCGCCGGCAACGATATCGCAACGATCGGCCACGCCCGCGGCGTCAAAGACCGGGCCGGCCTTTGCCACGACCTGCGGCTGATCGAAAAGAATGCCGCGCTGGCCGGGATTGCGGCAGACGATTTCGGCAAGCAGCGCGCCCTGCCCGCCCGCGACATCCATGACGACAGAGAACGGCCGGAAGTCATAGGCCGCGATCACCGCGGCGGCGACGCCACGCGACATGGCCGTCATCGCCCGGTCGAAGATGACGGACTCTTCCGGATGCTCCGCCCGATATTCCCAAACGCCCTTGCCATGAGCATGGCGAAAGGCGTTTTCGCCGGTGCTGACACTGTGCAGCAGATCGCTCCATGCCTGACGGAAATAGGGCCGTCCGGCCAGGATAGCCCACGGCGCGACCGAATGCTGAACATCGGATCGCAACGCGCTGCCAACCGGGGTCAGTGAGAAGAGCCGGTCTTCCGCTTCATGGAACACGCCGACCGACGCAAGGGCGCGCAACAGCCGGCAGAGCGCCTGCGGATGGGCATCGGTCAACGCGGCAAGTTCGCCGCTGGTGCGTTTTCCGTCCTTAAGGTGGTCTGCGATGCCCAGCGTGGCGGCGACGCATATCGCCTGAGATACCTGGAACCCATTCACCATCTTCTGGAGTTCGGCAGCGGCTGTCCGCTCGTCCATGACGCACTCCCCCGGCCGCCGAAAGACCCAGGCCGCCGAGCTCACAATACCAGCGGCGTTATCACCGGGCAATGACGGCGCTGGGCATGCCGGCGCTGACTGACGGCATACGGTCGAAACAGACGGAACCGTGCTAATCCCGTTAGGTCACACCAGTTCCACTTCCACCACGCCCGGCACCGCGCGCATCGCCGACGCTATCTGCGGCGAGACACGGTAACGGTTGGGCAGCTCGATCTCGACCTCGCCCTGCGCCTCGTCCTTGATAACGATAATGCTCACCTGACTGTCGCCGCGCTGGGTAAGCTGCGATTGAATCGCCGACGCCGGTCGGTCATTCCTGACAAAGATGCGCAAGGCCTTCTGGATGCGGCTTGCCTCGTCCTCCAGCGACTGCACGGTCTGGATGCGCAGATTGACGCCTTCGGGCCTGTCCTCGGCCGAAACGGTGATCACCACCGAACGGCCGGGCTCGAGCAGGTCTCGATACTGCGCCAGCCCCTCGGAAAACAGCACCGCCTCATACTGGCCCGACGTGTCGGAAAACTGCACGACGCCCATCTTGTTGCCGGTGCGCGTCTTGCGCTCTTGTTTGGTGGTGACGGTTCCGGCAAGCCGCCCGGCGGCAGCACCGCGTTTGACGGCGGCCGAGAATTCGGCCCAGGTCTGCACCCGCATCTTCTGCAGCGCCGCCTTGTATTCATCCAGCGGATGGGCGGAGAGATAGAAGCCGACCACCTGAAATTCACGGTGCAGGCGGTCGGCGGCAAGCCATGGGTCGGTCGCCGGCAGGTTGAGGGCCTGCCACTGCGCGCCGAGCGAGGCGCCGAAAATGTCGTGCTGGCCCGACATTGCATTCTGCTGCGCCAGCGACGCCAGCCCCATCATCCGCTCGACGCCCGCCATCATCGCGGCGCGGTCGTGGCCGAAACAGTCGAGCGCGCCAGCCATGATCAGGCTTTCAAAGACGCGCTTGCCGACGATCTTCGGATCGACCCTTTCGCAGAAATCGGCGAGGTTTTTGAACGGTTTTTCGCCGCGCATGGCGACGATATGCTCGACCGCCGCGTCGCCGACGCCCTTGAGCGCGGCCAGCGAATAGAAGATCCGGTTCTCGCCGACTTCGAAGGCGCGGAAGCTCGTCATCACCGAAGGCGCCACGACATCGATGCCGAGGCGCAGCGCATCCTGGCGGAAATCGGCGAGCTTGTCGGTGTTGCCCATATCCAGCGTCATCGACGCGGCCAGGAACTCGACCGGGTAGTGCGCCTTCAGATAGGCCGTCTGGTAGGAGACGACCGCGTAGGCGGCGGCATGCGATTTGTTGAAACCGTAGTCGGCGAACTTTGCCAGCAGGTCGAAAATAAAGTCGGCTTGCGGCTTGCCGACGCCGCGCTCGACCGCGCCCGAGACGAAGCGCTCGCGCTGCTTGTCCATCTCGGCGCGGATCTTCTTGCCCATGGCGCGGCGCAACAAATCGGCTTCGCCCAGCGAATAGCCGGAGAGCTCCTGCGCGATCTGCATAACCTGTTCCTGGTAGACGATGACGCCTTGCGTCTCCTTCACCAGATGGTCGATCTTCGGGTGGATCGACGCCATCTCCTCCTCGCCATGCTTTCTGGCGTTGTAGGTCGGGATGTTCTCCATCGGCCCCGGCCGGTAAAGCGCGACCAGCGCGATGATGTCCTCGATACAGTCGGGGCGCATGCCGATCAGCGCCTTGCGCATGCCGGCACTTTCCACCTGGAACACGCCGACCACTTCGCCGCGCGACAGCATGGCGTAGGTGTCGGGGTCGTCGAGCGGAATGTGGGCGAGATCGATCTCGATGCCGCGGCGGCGGATCAGCTTGACCGCGGTCTCCAGCACCGTCAGCGTCTTCAGGCCGAGGAAGTCGAACTTCACCAGCCCGGCCTGCTCGACATACTTCATGTTGAACTGGGTGACCGGCATGTCGGAGCGCGGGTCGCGGTACATCGGCACCAGCTCCCACAGCGGCCGGTCGCCGATGACGATGCCGGCGGCGTGCGTCGAGGCGTGGCGGTAGAGCCCTTCCAGCTTCTGCGCCATGTCGAGCAGCGTCTGCACGATCGGCTCGCGCTCTGCCTCTTCGGCAAAGCGCGGCTCGTTGGCGATGGCGTCGGCGAGCTTGACTGGATTGGCCGGGTTCGACGGCACCATCTTGGAGAGCTTGTCGACCTGGCCATAGGGCATCTGCAGCACGCGGCCGACATCGCGCAGCACCGCGCGGGCCTGCAGCGTGCCGAAGGTGATGATCTGGCCGACCTGGTCGCGGCCGTATTTCTGCTGGACGTAGCGGATGACCTCCTCGCGCCGGTCCTGGCAGAAGTCGATGTCGAAGTCGGGCATCGACACGCGGTCGGGGTTGAGGAAGCGCTCGAACAGCAGCGAGAAACGCAGCGGATCGATGTCGGTGATGGTCGTCGAATACGCGACCAGCGAGCCGGCGCCCGAACCGCGGCCCGGCCCGACCGGAATGCCTTGTGCCTTCGCCCATTTGATGAAGTCGGCAACGATCAGGAAATAGCCGGGGAACTTCATCTTCTCAATGATGCCGAGCTCGAATTCCAACCGTTCGCGATATTGTTCGACCGTGTAGCCAGGCGCCAGTCCGTGCGCGGCGATCCGCGCCTCCAGCCCTTCATGCGCCTGTCTGGCAAGCTCCTGCGCCTCCGCCTTCACCGCCGCATCGGCGTCGGCGACATCGCCGCCGGCAAAGCGCGGCAGGATCGGGTTGCGGGTCTTGGGATAATAAGAGCAGCGCAGCGCGATCTCGACGGTGTTGTCGATCGCTTCGGGCAGATCGGCGAACAGCCTCGCCATGTCAGCCTGGCTTCTCAGAAAATTGTCGGGCGACAGGCGGCGGCGATTGTCGACGGCGACGACCGAGCCTTCGGCGATGGCGATCAGCGCGTCATGCGCCTCATAGTCGTCGCGCGAGGAGAAAAACGCCTCGTTGGTGGCGACCAGCGGCAGGTCATTGATATAGGCGAGATCGACGGACGATTGCTCGATCGCCCGGTCATAGCCGGAAACCCGTTCCAGCTCGACATAGAGCCGGTCGCCGAACAGCGCCTTGAGCGCCAAAAGCCGTGTCTCGGCGAGATCGCGGCGGTCCTCTTTCAAGGCGTTGCCGATCGGACCGCGCGGCCCGCCGCTGAGACAGATCAGGCCGTCGCAATGGCCTTGCAGCATTTCGGTCGTCAGATGCACCGCCTCGCCGGGCGGCGTTTCGAGATAGACCCGGCTGACCAGCCTGACCAGATTGCTGTAGCCGGCCTCGGTCGCCGCGATCAAAACCACCGGCCGCATCTCCGGGCCTTGCCGCCTGCGGTCGCGCTGGCTGTCGCTGGCTTCGCCGGAAAAGGCGAGAGTGGTCTGGCAGCCGATGATCGGCTGGATGCCCTCCTTCACCGCTTTCTGCGCGAATTCGAGCGCGCCGAACAGATTGTTGGTGTCGGTGACGGCGATGGCCGGAGCTTCATCCTTGACCGCATGGGCGACGACCGTGCCAAGCTGCAAAGCACCTTCGAGCAGCGAATAGGCCGAATGCACGCGCAGATGGATGAACGGCCGCGCCGGCATTTCCGGCCGCGACGCCTTCATAAAAGCCTCGCGCCGCAAAGGGTCGCGTGGAAGTGTCTCATTCGCCATGGTTTTTTAGCGCCGCTTGAAAGGACTCAGTCGATGAAATTGCATTGTCCGGCACCGGACGATGCGAGTCCAGCAGTTGCCAATCGAGCCTTGCAAGTTCGCGATCGTTGCTTTGTGACGGCATTTATGCTAGGAATATATGCATGGTGCTGATTTGCGCCAACGACCCGCCGCCGAGGCGGGTTTTTATTTTCAGCCTCACGCGAATTCCATGATCACCGCATCGACCGCGAGACTGTCGCCCGGCTTCGCCTTGAGTTTCGACACGGTGAGATCGCGCTCGGCGCGCAGCACGTTTTCCATCTTCATCGCCTCGACCACGGCCAGCGTCTCGCCGGCCTTGACCTCCTGCCCCTCGGCAACCGCGATCGACACGACGAGGCCGGGCATCGGGCAGAGCAGCATCTTCGACGTGTCCGGCGCCACTTTTTCCGGCATCAGCCTCTCGAGCTCGGCGGTGCGCGGCAGCATGGCGCGTGCGGCGACCGACATGCCTTTCCAGGCGATGCGAAACCCGTTCAGCACCGGCCTGATCTGCGCGGCGATTCTTCGGTCGCCGACCGTGCCGCGCCAGATGAGATCGCCCGGCCGCCAGTCTGACATCACCGTCAGCGCCTTGCCGCCGTCGATCGACAGATCGAGCTCCATTGGAATGGAAATCATGCCTTCGAGGACAGAGGCCGAAAGGTAATCCTCGCCGATCTTGACCGCCCAGTCGCGCTTCAGGGCACCCGAATGCGGCGCCAGCCGCCCGCCCAGCCGATCGAGCCGGTCGCGGCGCAGCAGTTCGACCGCGGTGGCGATCGATGCGAGCACGGCCTTCTCCTCGCTATCAGGCACGATCGGCGCGAACCCGTCAGGATATTCCTCTGATATGAAGGCGGTCGATATCAGCCCTTCCCGCCAGCGCGGATGCTGCATGAGTGCTGCCAGGAACGGTATGTTGTGCTCGATGCCGTCGACGACGAAGCTGTCCAGCGCTTCCGACATGGCGTCGATCGCGGCGAGCCGCGTCGGCGCCCAGGTGCACAGCTTGGCGACCATCGGGTCATAGAACATCGAGATTTCCGACCCTTCGGTGACGCCGGTATCGTTGCGGATGACGATTTCGCCGAACTGTCCCTCTTCCGGCGGCCGGTATCTCGTCAGCCGGCCGATCGACGGCAGGAAATTGCGATATGGGTCCTCGGCATAGAGCCGGCTTTCCACCGCCCAGCCGTTCAGCTTGACGTCACTTTGCTTGATAGCGAGTTTTTCGCCGGCAGCTATGCGGATCATCTGCTCGACCAGATCGATGCCGGTGACCAGCTCGGTCACCGGGTGCTCGACTTGCAATCGCGTATTCATTTCAAGGAAATAGAAGTTCTTTTCGCTGTCGACGATGAACTCCACCGTGCCGGCGCTCTGGTAGTCGACCGCCCTAGCCAGCGCCACCGACTGCTCGCCCATGGCTTTCCGGGTCTTGGCGTCGAGGAAAGGCGAAGGCGCCTCTTCGACGATCTTCTGGTTGCGGCGCTGGATCGAGCATTCGCGCTCGCCGAGATAAAGCGCATTGCCATGCGCGTCGGCCAGCACCTGGATCTCGATGTGGCGCGGATCGACCACGAACTTCTCGATGAAGACGCGGTCGTCGCCAAACGAGCTTTTGGCCTCCGAACGCGCCCGGTCGAACCCGTCGCGCACCTCGGCCTTGCTCCAGGCGATGCGCATGCCCTTGCCGCCGCCGCCGGCCGAGGCCTTGATCATCACGGGATAGCCGATCTCACCGGCTATTTTCTCGGCATGGCCGGCATTCTCGATGACGCCAAGCCAGCCGGGCACGGTCGACACGTTTGCAGCGTTGGCGAATTTCTTCGATTCGATCTTGTCGCCCATCGCCCTGATCGCTCTGGGTTTTGGGCCGATGAAGACGATGCCCTCCTTCTCCAGCGCCTCACAGAACGATGCGCGTTCGGACAGAAATCCGTAGCCGGGATGCACGGCTTCAGCACCCGTCGCCTTGCAGGCGGCGATGATCTTCTCCGGCACCAGATAGCTCTGCGAGGCCGGCGAAGGCCCGATATGCACCGCTTCGTCGGCCATCTCGACATGCACGGCGTCGCGATCGGCGTCCGAATAGACCGCCACGGTTGCGATGCCCATCTTGCGCGCCGTCTTAATGACGCGGCAGGCGATCTCGCCACGATTGGCGACCAGGGTTTTTGTGAACATGCGGGTTTTGTTCCCTCGGCTGCCTTTCTTTTATGGGCTTCGCCCAGCCGGTCAAGGCCCCGGCTGATCAAGGCAAGTTGGCGCATATCCCGGGCGCAAGTCGCCTAGTGACGACCAAACCCGGCTATGAACTGTCAATTCGTCCCATAGTCCAGAACCTGCAGATACGCTAATGCTCGGCCACGATTGCAGATTTGCCCTGAGAGGAGATTCCCGATGAAAACCCGTGCCGCTGTCGCTGTCGCCGCCGGAAAGCCGCTGGAGATCCTGGAGGTCGACCTCGACGGCCCGCGCGCGGGCGAGGTGCTGGTCGAGATCAAGGCGACCGGCATCTGCCACACCGACGAGTTCACGCTGTCGGGCGCCGATCCCGAAGGCATTTTTCCGGCGATCCTCGGCCATGAGGGTGCAGGAATCGTCGTCGATGTCGGCAAAGGCGTCACCTCGGTCAAGAAGGGCGACCACGTCATCCCGCTCTACACGCCGGAATGCCGGCAATGCCCGTCCTGCCTATCCAGAAAGACCAATCTGTGCACCGCGATCCGCGCCACGCAGGGGCAAGGCCTGATGCCTGACGGCTCGTCGCGCTTCTCGATCGGCAAGGACAAGATCTTCCACTATATGGGCTGCTCGACCTTCTCCAACTTCACCGTGCTGCCCGAGATCGCGGTGGCCAAGGTCAATCCCGACGCCCCCTTCGACAAGATCTGCTACATCGGCTGCGGCGTCACCACTGGCATCGGCGCGGTGATCCACACGGCCAAGGTCGAGATCGGCGCCACGGCCGCCGTCTTCGGCCTCGGCGGCATCGGCCTCAACGTCATCCAGGGACTACGTCTCGCTGGTGCCGACATGATCATCGGCGTCGACCTGAACAACGACAAGAAGGAATGGGGCGAGAAATTCGGCATGACGCATTTCGTCAATCCGAAGGAGATCGATGGCGATATCGTGCCCTACCTCGTCAACATGACCAAGCGCGGTGCCGACCAGATCGGCGGTGCCGACTATACGTTCGACTGCACGGGCAGCACCAAGGTGATGCGGCAGGCGCTTGAGGCATCGCACCGCGGCTGGGGCAAGTCGGTCGTCATTGGCGTTGCCGGCGCCGGCCAGGAGATCTCGACGCGGCCGTTCCAGCTCGTCACCGGCCGCACCTGGATGGGCACCGCCTTTGGCGGCGCGCGCGGCCGCACCGACGTGCCGAAGATCGTCGACTGGTACATGGACGGCAAGATCGAGATCGACCCGATGATCACCCACACGCTGAAGCTGGAGGACATCAACAAGGGTTTTGACCTGATGCATGAGGGCAAGAGCATCAGGAGCGTGGTGGTTTACTGACGAGAACCACAAGCCGCTGATCGACCGGTCCGCGACCTGGTTTCGAAAAGAAAGGGGCAGATAAAAACGCCGAAAAACTGCATCCGAAAGTCGACAATGGACTGCCCAAGGAAAAGACCGATTGTGCCCGCGAGACGCTGGTCTGCGCCTTCAATTAGAATATGATAAAATTTGGGTTTGATGATTTGAGGTCATGCCACCATGGTCAGAAAAGTTGTTCTCGTCGTCGGCATTTTAACTTTCATTTCTACTCTTCAAGCGCTCTCTCAATCGTTTCAGGGCTCTTTTGAATTTCGGTGGACAACAGATCCTCAAAATCAGCACCGCATTATGATGCTACTCTCAGACGCTTCTTTTACCGACAAAGCCGGAAAGATATGGAGCGTTCCCAAAGGCACAAATATTGATGGAGCATCTATTCCGGCGCCACTATGGTCATTCGCTGGCTCACCGTTTGTTGGAAACTACAGACGCGCCTCTGTTATCCACGACCGATTTTGCGACACCAAAACCGAACGCGCATCAGATGTTCACAAAATGTTTCGTGAAGCGATGGAGGCTGATGGCGTCGGGTATTTGGAGCGGCTAAGCAAATATATGGCTGTTAGCGCTTATAGCGTCGTCACCGGCGCATGCGGAAAAGAAGAAGACACGTTAAGAAAACTCTTTTCGTCGAACGACTTTCAAGGGGTGCTTAAAAGTGACGAGCTTTTTAAGCAGCTTGATACTTATAAGGTAGACATGAGAAAATTGGATACCGTTGCCTCAAGAGCTGACACTATTAAATCCATTGCCAAGATTGAAAATCCACTGACATTCGCGGCGCTAACTGAGTTTCGGCGTATCCCGTCCAACCAGAACTACGCGACGCTCGAAACAGCAATTAAGGCAGAGCAACCAACGGAAGCCGAGGCCGATCAACTGGTGTTGTTGGCAAACGCCACCGTTCCAGAAGGCAGTATTTCGTTGCCGGGGCAATAGACCTTGAATTTGACGCGCCCCGCCATTTATGTCGATGCTGATGCCTGTCCGGTGAAGGCCGAGGTCGAGAAAGTCGCCGAGCGCCATGGCGTCGTCGTCACCTTCGTCTCCAATGGCGGCCTGCGCCCGTCGCGTGATCCGATGGTCCGCAACGTCGTCGTGTCCAAGGGCGCCGACGCGGCGGACGACTGGATCGTCGACAATGCCAAGCCCAACGACATCGTGGTGACATCAGACATCCCGCTTGCCGCCCGCACGGTGGCGCTCGGCGCCCATGTGCTTGGGCCGACCGGGCGCCCGTTCACGCCGGAAACGATCGGCATGGCGGTGGCGATGCGCGACCTCAAGCAGCATCTGCGCGAGACCGGCGAGAGCAAGGGCTACAATGCCAGTTTCGCGCCGCAGGACCGCTCGCGGTTTCTCGGCGAGCTCGACCGCATCTTGCGGCGTGCGCTGAAATCCGCCGCACTGGGTTAGCGCTTCGACCTCGAACCGGACGTCAGCGCAGCAAAACCGGGAATCGATCTTCGGCATCATGCGCACAGGCAAAAGTGCTATAATGTCCGAGTCCTAAAAGACGAGCGGCGGTAAGACGGACCGCCATCAGGGGCCGGGCCATGACGACCGAGACGCCGCTGAAGAAACCACTGCATCGCCACATGCAGTTCGCGGTGTCGGCCTGCATCGGTGTAGTGGCACTGGCGATCGCGTTGGTTTTGCGCGCACCCATCGCCTATTCGATCGGCGCCAATGCGTTCTTCGCCGCCTACACCGTCATCGTCGTCGCCCAGATGCCGCTGCTCACCGGCCGCTATCTGAGCAAGAATGCCCGCGCCACCGACCAGCCGGTGCTGGTCATCTTTGCCGTGACGCTGATTGTCGTCGCCGTCGCCATCGTCTCGTTGTTCCAGTTGATCAATCGAGGGGGCAGCCCACATCCTGTCGAACTCACCTTCGCGCTGGTATCGATCCCGCTCGGCTGGTTCACCATCCACGCCATGACGGCGCTGCACTACGCACATGTTTATTGGCTGAACGATGAAGAGACCGACCCCGGCAGCAAAGCGAAGCAGAAAAAGCCCGTCGGCGGCCTCGTATTTACCGGTAAGGAGCGGCCGGACGGCTGGGATTTCCTCTATTTCTCGACCACCGTCGGCATGACCTCACAGACCTCCGATACCACTGTCTCGACCACGCATATGCGTCGCATCGTGCTTTTGCATTCGATCGTGTCGTTCTTTTTCAATACAGTGATCGTCGCAGCAGCGGTCAACCTCGCCGTCAGTCTTGGAAGCCAGTAGTATCGGGTAGCTCGTAATAATTCCGTGATCGGATGAAACATCGCTTTGGCTGGCAACGTATTGGGAGGAGAACGATCGGAAAGGCCGACTGAGCGGCCGGGAGACGCGAAAAAATGGAATCGGTTGCCAGGAGCCAATCCGCCATCGAGCCAGATACTGCCGCGCCGAAGGATGCAACGCTGATCTACCGGCAGTCGCGCTGGACGCGGCTGACGCATTGGCTCTGGGCCATCTCGCTGTTCTTCATGCTGCTTTCCGGCCTGCAGATCTTCAACGCCCGCCCCCAGCTCTATATCGGCAAGGAGTCGGGATTCGCCTATGACAACACCATCTTTGCCATCGGCGCCGAGAACACCGCAAACGGCCCGCGCGGCTACACCGAAATCTTCGGCAAGCGCTTCGATACGACCGGTGTGCTCGGCTGGTCGGGACCGGCGGGTCGGGAGACGTCCCGGGCTTTCCCGTCTTGGGCGACGATCCCCTCCTATTACGACCTCGGCACCGCCCGCGTCGTCCATTTCTTCTTCGCCTGGATACTAACCACGACGCTGGTCGTGTGGCTGGTCGCCAGCCTCATCAACGGCCATCTGCGCCGCGATCTTGCCCCGCGCATCGACGATCTCAGGCGTTTGCCGCGAGACATCGCCGATCATGCCAGGTTCAAGTTCCGTCACAGACGCGAATACAACACGCTGCAGAAGATGGCCTATGGCGGCGTCATGTTCGTGCTGCTGCCGCTGATGATCGTCACCGGCCTTGCCATGTCGCCGAGCATGAACGCGGTGCTGCCGTTCCTCAACGATCTGCTTGGCGGCAGGCAGACGGCGCGGACGATCCATTTCATCGTGATGCTGCTGCTCGTCGCCTTCTTCATCATCCATATCCTGATGATCTTCGCCGCCGGCCCGATCAACGAGCTGCGTTCCATCATCACCGGCTGGTACCGAACCGACCCGCCGGCGCATGGCAGCAAGACGCCTCAGAGGAGTGCGTGAGATGGCGAAGTTTGTGATCAGCCGCAGAAAATTCCTGACCTCGGCCAGCCTCGGCGTCTCCGGTATCATGCTCTCGGGTTGTGACGCCTTCGACAGCCAGCTTCGCGTCGGCGACGGCCTGCGCAGCTTCCTCGAAGGCGCCAACGGCCTGACCTGGCGCGCGCAACGCCTGCTTGCCGGCGATTCGCTGGCGCCGGAATTCACCGAAGCCGACATCCGCCAGCCGCAGCGGCCGAACGGCGTCACCGCGCCGGACGACGATGTCTACAAGGGCCTGCTCGCCAACAATTTCGCCGACTGGCGGCTCGAGGTTTCCGGCCTCGTCGAAAAGCCGCTGTCGCTGACCCGCGAGCAGCTAATGAACATGCCGAGCCGCACCCAGATCACCCGCCACGACTGCGTCGAAGGCTGGAGTTGCATCGCCAAATGGACCGGCACGCCGCTGTCGCTGGTGCTTGATCAGGCGGTGGTCAAGCCGCAGGCGCGCTACGTCATGTTCCATTGCCTCGACACGATCGACCGCAGCCTGTCCGGCGACATCAAATATTACGGCTCGATCGACCTGGTCGATGCCCGTCACCCGCAGACGATCCTAGCCTATGGCTTGAACGGCAAGCCGCTGCCGGTCGAGAACGGCGCGCCGTTGCGTGTCCGCGTCGAGCGCCAGATCGGCTACAAGATGCCGAAATATCTCACCAAGATCGAACTGGTCGACGGTTTCGCCACTATCGGCGGCGGCAAGGGCGGTTATTGGGAGGACAATGGCTACGACTGGTACGGCGGCATTTGACCGCAGAGCATGATCCCGAACCGAAGGTCAGCGCAGCAAAAAGTGAGAACCGGTTTTTGGAAAAAGATCATGTTCAAAGGAAAGTAGGCGCGATGCTCAGTAACTGTCATCGCTGTCATCGCCATCGCTGCGCAGGGCCGGATTCAAGTCCGGATTGTCATCGGGGGTGACAAGCTTGCCCAGTCCGTGCGGGCCCTGATAGTTGCCGTGCGTGTCGAAATTCGGATTGCCCTGATTGTCGAATTGCGGCGTCGGATCGATCCATTGGTCGTCACGGCGATGGCGCGGCTTCGGGTAATAACTGTCGGAATGGTGGCGATGGGAGTTGTTATTGTCTAGAATGGCGCCAACCACGCCGCCGACGATTATAGCCGCGGCCAGGTCGCCGGCAGAAGGGTTGCGGCCGGAGCCGGCGACCAGGAATTCCGCCGAGCAGCCATCATCGACCCAAATGCCGCCGCGGTCATAATCCCAGCTTCTGCCTTGGACGCAGCGCGACTTCGAAAGCTGAGAGGCCAATTGCACGCCGCGCCGCGTGTCGACACCGCAGTAGGAATAGCGGTGGTTCACACTGGAGCAGACCACGCGTCTGGCGCCTGCCGCCTGCGCGGTGTCGGGCAGCAGCGAGAGCTTCGCCGGATTGCCTAGGGTGCAGGCCAGGAACACCATCGAGCCGCTCATCGCCATCCGTGCCGACATTGCAATTCTCCAACCCGATCCGCTATCGACAGAATGGCATCCTCGTGTAAATCTGACAACCAGGCGGTTGCAGCGGGATTCATCATGCACTCAAAAATGATCGCCACGATTGCACTTGCGCTTTCCGCCTGGCTGGCGTTGGCGGCGCCATCCGCCTGGGCGGACGACAGTCTCAAGCACATCATCGACCAGAAGACGCTGACGGTCGGTGTGGCGCTCAATCCACCATGGATCCTCAAGAAAGCCGACGGCAAATTCGCAGGCTACGATGTCGACCTGACCAGCGCGCTTGCGTCCGACCTTGGCGTCGACCTGAAGCTGGTCGAAGTGCCTTGGAACGATCTCAAGGCACGGCTGCTCAAGGGCGATTTCGACATGATTGCGGCGGGCTACGCCAGCACTCCGGAACGTGCGCGCGAAGTGGTATTCTCCGACCAGACAGGCGCTGCCGATATTCGCATGGTGGCGACGATCGCCAGCCTCGGCAAAAAGCCGGGAAAGGCGGTGGCCGCGCCGGGATACAAGATCGCCGTGCTTTCCAATTCCACGGATGAAGCCGCCGCGAAGGAAGCATTCCCCAAGGCGACCATCCTCTCCTTCGACAATACATCAGATGTTTTCGCCGCGGTCATCGGCGGCGAGGCACAGGCGATGGTCGCCACATCGCCAACGCCGCAGATGGCCGCCAGGCTCTATGATGCGAAGTTGACAATGGTGGGTGGCCCGCTGTTGCGGACGCCGGAGGCGTTTGCGATGCGGCCGGACGATATCCGCCTGATCCAATACGTCAACAACTGGATTGACGCGCGTACCGCAGATGGCGCCATCACCGGCGTGCGCCGCTACTGGTTCGGCAGTTTCAAATGGATGTCGCGGTTCGACACCAGCGCCAAGCCGGAGCCTGCCAAGCAATAGTTTTGCGACAGTTCGAGGGTCCTGGCCGGGGTGCAGCCGTCTAGGCGACCTTGTCGCCCAGCGCCCCGAGCGCCGGATGGATTTCCGGCGTGGTTGTTAGCGAAGACTTGTCGGTAAGGTGTCGCTGGCAGGTGACAAGGTGTCGTCCACAGGCTATGGATGACGAGTCGAGGGCTCAAATTGAGTCCTACCTGTTTGCGGGAGAGAGCAGCGAGAGCTGCCGCCGAAGGGGAAATCGCCCGAAATCTCTCAGGCAAAAGAACCGTAGACGGGAAAGACACTCTGGAAAGTCGGGGCTTGCCCCCGCGCCGAAGGTGTAAGCGCTGCCGACAGAGTTACGGGGCGCGAGTCTCTCAGGCTTCAGACAGAGGGGCACGGACTGGCCGCCATTCGCGGCCGATTGCGTGCGACTCTGGAGACGACATGACGGGCGACATCAAACACCTTCCCCTCGAAGACCTTCACGTGGCCGCCGGTGCGCGCTTTGGCGCGTTCGCCGGCTGGTCGATGCCGCTGACCTATCCGGCCGGCGTGATGAAGGAGCACCTTCAGACCCGCGAGCATGCCGGCCTGTTCGACATCTCGCACATGAAGCTGTTCGAGATCAGTGGGCCGGGCGCTGAGGCACTGCTCAATCGTGCCTGCCCGTTCGACGCCGGCGCGCTTGAGATTTCCCAGTCCAAATACACGTTCTTTCTCAACGAAGCGGCCGGCATCATCGACGATCTGATCGTCACCAGGCTCGGCCAGCAACGCTTCATGGTTGTCGCCAATGCCGGCAATGCCGAAGCCGACGACAAGCACCTGCGCGCACTTGCCCTGGATTCTGAAACAAAGGGGGTTTTTGATGCCAAGGTGGACGCACTCGACCGCGTCTTCCTGGCGATCCAGGGGCCCGAAGCCTGGGCCGCCCTGTCCCGCGCCGGCATCGAGACCGGATCGCTGCTGTTCATGCATGGCTTTGAGCCCCGCGAAAACTGGTTCATGAGCCGGTCGGGCTACACCGGCGAAGACGGTTTCGAGATCGGCCTGCCGGAAGCCGACGCGCGAGATCTCGTCGCCAGGCTGCTCGAGGACGAGCGCGTGATGTGGGTTGGGTTGGCCGCCCGTGACAGCCTGCGGCTCGAAGCAGGCCTGTGCCTGCACGGGCTGGACATCACACCGGAGATCGACCCGGCCAGCGCCGGGCTGATGTGGGCGATTCCGAAGGAGGTTCGCGCCTCTGGCACTTTCATCGGTGCCGACGCATTGCGTGCGATCCTGGAGCGCGGCCCGGCGCAAAAACGCGTCGGCCTGAAACCGCAAGGTCGACAGCCTGTGCGGGCTGGAGCGTCGCTTTTCAATGCGGTTGGGAAACCGGTCGGACATGTCACCTCCGGCGGCTTTGGCCCTTCGGCAGGTTTTCCCGTCGCCATGGGTTACGTCGAAACGCCGTTGGCTTCATCGACAAGCCCACTCTTCGCCGACGTTCGCGGGACGAAAATCCCGATCGATATCAATCCCCTGCCCTTCACGCCGCATCGCTATCGCAAAGGATGAATCTTCTCATGGCAAAAACCTATTTCACCGAAGATCACGAATGGCTCCGCGTCGAAGGCGGTGTCGCCACCGTTGGCATCACCGACTACGCACAGGAGCAACTCGGCGATCTCGTCTTCGTCGAATTGCCGGAGCTTGGGAAAAAGCTGGCCAAGGGCGATACCGCCGTCGTGGTCGAATCCGTCAAGGCGGCATCGGACGTCTATGCACCGGTCGACGGCGAGATCACCGAGGCAAACACCTCGCTCTCGTCTGATCCGTCCCTGGTAAATTCCGCGGCGACCAGCGACGGCTGGCTGTGGAAGATGAAGCTGGCCGATGAAAGCCAGCTCGAAGGCCTCCTGGATGAGGCCGCCTACAAAGCCCATATTGGTTGATAGCAGGATCAAGAAGATGACTGCAGCATCTTACCCCTTCTCGGCCCGCCATATCGGCCCCGGCCTCAATGATGTCAGAGCCATGCTGGCGACGATCGGCGTTCCCTCAGTCGAGACCCTGATTAGCCAGGCTGTGCCGAAATCGATCCGGCTCGACCAGCCGCTGGCCTTGCCCGCACCGGCGAGCGAAGCGGAGGCGCTGGCCGAGCTTTCAGCGACAATGGCAAAAAACACGGTGCTGAAGAGCTTCATCGGCGCCGGCTACCACGGCGTGCACGTGCCGCCGGTCATCCAGCGCAATCTGTTCGAGAACCCGGCCTGGTATACGGCCTACACGCCCTACCAAGCCGAGATCAGCCAGGGCCGGCTCGAAATGCTGTTCAATTTCCAGACGCTGGTCACTGAGCTGACCGGCCTGCCGGTAGCGTCGGCCTCGCTGCTCGACGAAGCGACGGCGGTGGCCGAGGCGGTCGGCATTGCGTTGCGCCATCACCGCGACAAGCGGACCAAGGTGGCGCTTGCCGGCACGCCGCATCCACAGACGCTAGACGTCGTGCGCACCCGTGCCGAGCCGCTCGGCATCGAGGTCGACGGCGACACGATCGACGACAACACCGCCGCTCTGCTGGTCTCCTGGCCTGATACGTTTGGCGTCTATGGCGACCATAAGGCAGCAATCGAGAAGGCCCGCGCCACCGGCGCGCTGGTCGTCTTCATTGCCGATCCGCTCGGGCTGACGCTGACCGACGCGCCGGCTAGGCTTGGCGCCGACATCGCTGTCGGCCCAATGCAGCGCTTCGGCGTGCCGATGGGCTTTGGTGGGCCGCACGCCGCTTATTGCGCCGTCTCCGACAGGCTGACGCGGCTGATGCCCGGCCGCCTCGTCGGCCAGTCGACCGACAGCAAAGGCCGCGCCGGCTATCGTCTCGCCTTGCAGACGCGCGAACAGCATATCCGTCGCGACAAGGCGACCTCCAACATCTGCACGGCGCAGGCGCTGCTCGCCAACATGGCGACGGCCTATGCGATCTGGCATGGCCCTGCCGGCCTGCAGGCGATTGCCGGCCGAATCCATGCATTGGCCAACCGCTTGGCAGCCGGCCTTAGGGCATCAGGCGTTTCTGTCGTTGGCGCAAGCCGCTTCGACACGGTGACGGTGGAAGAGAAAGGCAGAGCCGGCGCGATCGCCGCCGCTGCTGAAAAGACCGGCCGGCTGCTGCGTGTCATCGACGCCGACCACATCGGCATCAGCTTCGATGAGACCTCGACCGACGCCGATCTGGACGCGATCGCGGCGCTGTTTGGCGCCAAGGCGGGCGCCGCTGCCGGCAGCACCATGCCCGGACAGCCGCGCGGCAAGGAGTTTCTCACGCAGCCGGTGTTCCACGACAACCGTTCGGAAACCGAGATGATGCGCTTCCTGCGCCGGCTGGCCGACAAGGACTTGGCGCTCGACCGCGCCATGATCCCACTCGGCTCCTGCACGATGAAGCTCAACGCCGCCGCCGAGATGATGCCGGTGAGCTGGCCAAGCGTCGCCAATCTGCATCCGTTCGCGCCGGCCAGCCATTCGGCAGGCTACCGCGCTATGGTCGGCGAACTGGAAGGCTGGCTGTCGGAGATCACCGGCTTCGATGCGGTCAGCCTGCAGCCCAATGCCGGCAGCCAGGGAGAGTATGCCGGATTGCTCGCCATTCGCGCCTATCACCGCTCGCGCGGCGAAGGCCATCGCACCGTCTGCCTGATCCCGTCCTCCGCGCATGGCACCAATCCGGCGAGTGCGGCGATGGCCGGCATGAGCGTTGTCGTCGTGCGCTGCACCGAGGACGGTAATATCGACATGGACGATATGAGTGCCAAGGCCAATGAGCATTCCAAGAATCTCGCGGCGCTGATGTTCACCTATCCCTCGACGCATGGGGTATACGAGGAAGGCGCGCGCCATCTCTGCGCCCTCATCCATGAGCATGGCGCACAGGTCTATTTCGACGGCGCCAACCTCAACGCCTTGGTCGGCCTCGCTCGCCCCGGCGACATCGGCGCCGATGTCTGTCACATGAACCTGCACAAGACCTTCTGCATCCCGCATGGCGGCGGTGGCCCAGGCGTCGGCCCGATCGGCGTAAGGGCGCACCTCAAGCCCTATCTGCCGGGCCATGTCACCGAAGGCTCGGCGCATGCCGTGTCGGCCGCACCGTTCGGCAGTGCTTCCATCCTGCCGATCACCTGGATGTATATCCGCATGATGGGCGCCTCCGGCCTGAAGCAGGCGACCGAGACGGCGATCGTTTCCGCCAACTACGTCGCGACGCGGCTCGCCCCGCACTTCCCGCTCCTCTACAAGGGCCGGCACGATCGCATCGCCCATGAGTGCATCCTCGACACCCGCGTGCTCAAGGAGAGCTCCGGCATCAGCGTTGACGATATCGCCAAGCGGCTGATCGACTATGGCTTCCATGCGCCGACCATGTCGTTTCCGGTGGCCGGCACGCTGATGGTCGAGCCGACCGAGTCCGAGCCCAAGAGCGAACTCGATCGCTTCTGCGATGCGATGATCGCGATCTCGGGCGAGGCGGCCAAGGTGGCGAAAGGCGAATGGCCCTTGACCGACAATCCGCTGGTCAATGCGCCGCATACCGCCGCCGAGGCGCTGGCTGGCCAGTGGACCCATCCCTATTCGCGCCTGGAGGCGGCCTATCCGGCCGGCGATGCCGACACATCAGCCAAATACTGGCCGCCGGTGTCGCGCATCGACAATGTCGCCGGCGACCGCAACCTCGTCTGCTCCTGCCCGCCGCTGTCGGAATATCTGGGCGCGGCGGAGTAGACCATGATCCCAAACCGAAGGTCAGCGCAGCAAAAAGTGGAATCCGGTCTTCGGACAAGATCATGGTCTAACAAGAAGATAGAAGCCTCAATCAGGCAGAACGCAAGGCCGGCGCATCGGCCTTGCTCGCCTTGTTGTGGGAGACGACGCGATTTCGCCCGGCGCGCTTTGCCGCATAGAGTGCGGCGTCGGCTTCCGCCAACACATCGTCGAGACTGGTGCCGCCGGTCCCGCCGAAGCCGATGCCGCCGCTGACCGTGCTGCGCAACGGACCAAGCTGGGTGGCCACGACTTCCGCGCCGAAGGCGACGCTGATCTTGCTCGCAATGTCGTAAGCCTTCTCTTCCGTCATCCGCGACATGACCAGCACGAATTCCTCGCCGCCCAGCCGGAAGGCGTCGACGCCGGTCCTGGCGTATTTCCTGATGACAGCGGCGAAGCGGCGCAGAACCTGATCGCCGACCGGATGACCGAATACATCGTTGGTTCTCTTGAAGTGGTCGAGGTCGAACATGGCCACGGACATGAACGGACCGAAGACCCGCTCGCCGTAGAATGCCGTCAACGCCCGCCGGTTCATCAGCCCGGTCAATGGGTCGGTCATGGTCTCGGCCTTCAATTCGATCTGCGCCTGTAAATGGTGCAGGGAGAGCGTCAGTGCCCCGAGCCCGGTCATGCAGGCGACCGCCACGACGGAGTTCAACCGTTCGGCCCAATTGTCGGGCGCAACGCCGAGCATCCATTGGCCCTTGACCAGCAGGACCGCGCCGCAAAGTACGAAGGATAGCGCACAGATGCCGCTCAGGAACGAAACGACCAGCAGAATCCGGCGATCGTGACCACCGCCCTTGATCCAGAACATCACCCCGATAAGCGAGAGCAGCGCCGTTACCGTCGCGTAGGTGACGATGAAACCGACACCGTCGAGGCCGAAATACGTCGCGCCTGCGCAAACAGCCATCGCAGCCAAGGTCGGCAGGATGGCGCGCCTGTAGTCGCGCACGCCGAGATACTGCATGGCCGACAGGCAGATGATCAGAAAGCCCAGGCTGAGAAGCGCAAGCACAATCTGGCAAAGCCAGGGGCTGGGATGCCTGGCATAATGCCAGAACAAGACCACATGCGCGACGAGCACGAGAATGCCGCAAGCCACCGTCAGGACGAAGCGGGCCTGCGGCGCGGCGAACCATATCGCAAACATGGTGATGCTGAGGCACATGCCCGACAGCGCCGCCGCGAGCAGGAGCGAACTGTAATCCAACATGCGTAAGCGACAGCCTCTTGAGAGTTCCGCTGCATTCTAGGGAGGCGGCAGTCTGCGGATACCGTTTTCAGCCAACCTTCCGATGCAACCTTCGGAAAAGGTTTACAAAGCGTCGATGCGCTCGACGCATTTCCGCCGCTTGGTTGTCGAATGGTTTTGCGGTAAGAGGCTCAATCCTCGAACGTAACAGGAACCTCCGTCGCCTGCCCGCAAAAAGCGTGGCAGTATCGGGTGGTGATTCGCAGCATCGGAATCCAGGACCAGCATGGACGACAATAACGATCTTTTCGGCACTATGGACAAGCAGCCGCAACCGGTTCGCGCCACCGCGCGCCCGGCCGACCCGCTGGTGCAGGCGGCGAAGCGCCCGGCATCCCGCGACGGCAGCGAGAGCTACAGTGCCGCCGACATCGAGGTTCTCGAAGGGTTGGAGCCGGTGCGGCGGCGGCCCGGCATGTATATCGGCGGCACCGACGACAAGGCGATGCACCATCTGTTCGCCGAGGTCATCGACAATTCGATGGACGAGGCGGTAGCCGGCCACGCGACTTTCATCGATGTCGAGCTTTCAGCCGACGGATATCTGGCCGTGACCGACAATGGCCGCGGCATTCCGGTCGATCCGCATCCGAAATTCAAGAAGCCGGCGCTCGAAGTCATCATGACGACGCTGCATTCGGGCGGCAAGTTCGACTCGAAGGTCTACGAGACCTCAGGCGGCCTGCACGGCGTCGGCGTCTCCGTCGTCAACGCGCTGTCGGACCATCTCGAGGTCGAGGTCGCACGCGGCCGCCAGCTCTATCGCCAGCGTTTTTCACGCGGCGTTCCGGTGACCGGTCTCGAGCAGCTCGGAGAGGTGCATAACCGCCGCGGCACCAAGATCCGCTTCCATCCCGACGAGCAGATCTTCGGCAAGGGTGCTGCTTTCGAGCCGGCGCGGCTCTACCGCATGACGCGCTCGAAGGCCTATCTGTTCGGCGGCGTCGAGATCCGCTGGACCTGCGACCCCTCGCTGATCAAGGAGAAGGACACGACGCCGGCCAAGGCCGAGTTCCATTTTCCCGGTGGCCTAAAGGACTATCTAAAAGCGTCGCTCGGCGACGAATTCCAGGTCACCCGCGAAATCTTCGCCGGCAAGAGCGACAGGCAAGGCGGCCACGGCTCGCTCGAATGGGCGGTGACCTGGTTCGGCGGCGATGGATTCCTCAATTCCTACTGCAACACCATTCCGACCGGCGAAGGCGGCACGCACGAGGCCGGCTTCCGTAACGTCTTGACGCGAGGCTTGCGCGCCTACGCGGATCTGGTCGGCAACAAGCGCGCTTCGATCGTCACCTCGGAAGACGTCATGATCTCGGCGGCGGGCATGCTGTCGGTGTTCATCCGCGAGCCGGAATTCGTCGGCCAGACCAAGGACAGGCTGGCGACGATCGAGGCGATCAGGATCGTCGAGACCGCTATCCGAGACCCCTTCGATCACTGGCTAGCCGACAACCCGCAGGAAGCCTCAAAACTGCTCGAATGGGTGATCGCGCGTGCCGACGAACGGGTGCGCCGCCGGCAGGAAAAGGAAGTCTCGCGCAAGAGCGCGGTGCGCAAGCTGCGCCTGCCCGGCAAGCTCGCCGACTGCACGCAGAATGCCGCTGCCGGCGCCGAACTCTTCATCGTCGAGGGCGATTCGGCCGGCGGCTCGGCAAAACAGGCGCGCGACCGCGCCAGCCAGGCGGTGCTGCCGCTGCGTGGAAAGATCCTCAACGTCGCCAGCGCCGGCAACGACAAGCTGGCCGGCAACCAGCAGATTTCGGACCTGATCCAGGCGCTTGGCTGCGGCACGCGCTCGAAGTACCGCGACGCGGATCTGCGCTACGACCGGGTCATCATCATGACCGACGCCGACGTCGACGGCGCCCACATCGCTTCGCTGCTGATCACCTTCTTCTATCAGGAGATGCCGAGCTTGGTCCACGGCGGCCATCTCTATCTGGCGGTGCCGCCGCTCTACTCGATCCGGCAAGGCGGCAAGGTCGCCTATGCCCGCGACGATGCGCACAAGGACGAACTTCTGCGCACCGAATTCACCGGGCGCGGCAAGGTCGAGATCGGCCGCTTCAAGGGGCTGGGCGAAATGATGGCCGCCCAGCTCAAGGAAACCACCATGGACCCGAGGAAGCGCACGCTGCTCAGGGTCGATGTGATCGACGCCGAGGCCGCAACCAAGGATGCGGTCGACGCATTGATGGGCACCAAGCCGGAAGCCCGCTTCCGCTTCATCCAGGAACGCGCGGAGTTCGCCGAGACGGAAGTGCTGGATATCTGAGCTAACTCGCTCGCGTCGAATGCGGAGATGAGCGTGTGACCTGGGACCGGCTGCGCAGCGATCTTGCCGCGAGGTTCGCCGGCGTCACGCGACCGACGCACTCGGATTGGATTTTCGCTCTGCGCACGGTTTCGGCCGGGCTGATCGCACTTCTCGCCGCCTACGCGCTCAAGCTCGACCACCCGCAATGGGCGATGATGACGGTGTTCATCGTTGCCCAGCCGGTCGCCGGCATGGTGCTGGCGAAAGGTTTTTACCGGCTGCTCGGCACACTGGCCGGCGCGCTGGCGGCGATCGGCACCACCACGGTCTTTGGCGCCAACCTCTGGCTGCTCGTCACGGTGCTTGCCGTCTGGATCGGCCTTTGTACCCTCGTCTCGTCGCTGCTGCGCAACCCGGAAGCCTATGGCGCTGCGCTTGCCGGCTACACGGCGATGATCATCGGCCTGCCGGCTTTCGGCCAGCCACATCTCGTCGTCGATCTCGCCGTGGCGCGCTGTGGGGAGATCGTGCTTGGCATCGTCTGCGCCGCACTGACCAGCCGGCTGATCCTGCCGAAACTGGCGGCTGACGCCATCATCGGCAGGCTGAAGCGCTGCATCCTCGACCTTGCCGTCTATGCTGGCGGCGCGTTCTCCGACAGCGATGCGGCAACCCTTGCCAACCTGCACCGAAAGCTGGTCGCAGACGCCCAGACGCTGGGTGAAATGCGCGCCTATGCGAGGCTGGAAGCGCCGAGCTTCGCGACGCGCGCCTATCCGGTCCGCCGCACTATCGGCCAGCTTTTGTCGGCGCTGTCGGCGGCGCGCGCTCTGTATGCCCATGCCGCACCGAAAAACGCAGTCCTCATACCCGTGCGCACCGAGCTGAAGGTTTTCGTCGGCGAATTGGCAGAAAAACCGGGTGCGCTGGACGACACAGCACCCTGGATAGCGCGGCTCGACGCGATCGTTGCCGAAGCACGGCGGATGCCCGACATGCCCGCCGCAAAAGGCGATGACAGGGCAGGCGCAGTCACCCGCCTCACCATCGCCGCCGATTTCGCGGAGGCCCTGAAGCAAGTGCTGCGCGGCCTGGACGCCTTACGAGCGCCGGCCCCGCGCCTTACGCGTGAACGCAGGCAGCCGGCGCTGGTCGTGCACCGCGACTACCATGCGGCGTGGCGAAACGCCGTGCGCGCGGCACTTGCGACACTGCTGGTCGCCGCTTTCTGGCTGACGACAAAATGGTCCGAAGCGGCGGGCACGGTCATCCTTGTCGCCGTCGTCTCCAGCCTGTTTGCCGCGCGCCCCGATCCCGTGCAATCGGCCTGGGGCTTCTTCAAGGGGACGTTGCTGGCCCTGCCCTTCGCATTTCTCGTCGGTCAGGTCGCGCTCCCCGCTCTGCCCGGCTTCGGCTGGTTCACGCTCTTCGTCGTGCCGATCCTGGTTCCCGCGGCGCTGGCGATGGCCAATCCGCGCTATGTCGGCGTGGCAACCGCCTTCGCCATCAATTTCCTTGCCTTCCTCAGCCCACATCAGGCCATGACCTACGACCCCGGACCGTTTTTCGCCGGTTCGGCATCGATCTTGGTCGGCATTCTTCTGGCGATCGGCGTCTTCCTCACGGTACTGCCCGCCGATCCGTGGGTCACCGTCGGCCGTATCGTGCGAGCCATGCGGGAAGATCTGGCGCGCCTCTGCCTGCATGAGCGCGTGCCGAGACGCGAGGCCTTCGAAAGCCTCGCCTACGACCGGGTCAACCAGTTGATGCCGCTCATGCAGCGCACCGGCAGCAAAGGCGACGCCGTTCTCGGCGGCAGCATAGCCGCAGTCACGGTTGGCATCGAGATCCTGCGGCTGCGCAATGCGCAGCAAAGTTCAGCGATTCCCGCCGAACCCGCGCTTTCGATCACTAGTTTCCTGCGAGGACTGGCGCGCGAACTGCTTTTCCGGCGAGCCGGCGAGCCGCAAACGGCGACCATCACTGTCGCGCGGCAATATGCGGCTGGCATCGCCGAGCGAAGCGAGGCGGCCGACATGCTGCAGATAGCGGCCTCATTGCGCATCATCGCCGCGGCGATCGAGGATTTTCCGGATTTCTTCGCGAAGGATAGGGTCTAAGCCGCCGCTATCGCCAGCGCATGGCCGCGCGCATTTTCGCGCAGCGCATCGAGATGGATCGATTTGACCAGTCCGGCGAGATCGCCTTGGGCGGACTGCCCGCCGAGTTCCTTCAGCATCAGCCAACTGACTTCCTGGACGCCGGCCAGGCGCTTGCCATTGGCAACCTCGCGCCAGATCTTCAGCGCACGCAGAATGATCGCGTGCGTGATCGCGGCAAGGCCGGCACTGCGGAACAGCGCCTGCAGCGCCACGTCGTGCCCGCCGGCCAGAAGCGCCCTCACCCGTTGTTCGGATTGCTGGCTGAGCGCGACCAGCGCCGAACCGAAGAAATCGACCTTGCCATGCGCGATGGTGCGAATGATGAAGCTTGCGGTCAGGTCGCCGCGCAGGCGCAGATGCTCGATGAGCGCCGCATGTTCTTCGTGGCGGGTGCCTTCGATCAGCGTCACGGAAGCCTTGACGCAGGCATCGCGCATGACGCGCTCGGCTCTGGCTGCGCCCATAAGAGCCACGACAAGCGGAGATCCTTTTAGGGTTTCTCCGAGCTTAACCAGAAGCATATGCCGGCAATCAGCGGGCAGCCGCGCATCCGATATCAGCGCCTCGCGCACCAAAGGCAGATGGCCATGGCGTTCCGCGATACGGCGGAAGCTGAGTGAAGCGATGTCGGCGCCGCTGTTGGCGAGAAGCGTGGCGCAGGCTTCCGGCTCGCCGATTTCGGCAATCGCCGCGGCGACCGCCATGGAGACGCGCGGACGATCCGCGATCAATTTCTGCGTCGCGTTCTGGCCTCCGGCGATGCGGTCGATCAGGTCGGCGTCGGTAAGAAGCGGCGAACGCGCCAGCACCAGGCTCGCGACCTCCGGCTGATCGGACGCCAGCGCGCTGATGATCTGCAGCGGCGCGTGATGGCTCATCGACAGCGCTTCCGCAATCGCCAGCCGCACTTTGGACGAGGCATCGTCGAGCAGCAGGGTCAGCGCGGCCTCCGCCGCGCAGCGGTCCTCGAAAGGCAGATCGGCATTGATGTAGGCGCGGGCCAGAGCACTTGCTGCCGCAGCGCGCTCCGAGACCCTTGCCGTGTAGATCCATTTCAGGAAATGCGAAACAACCATGCCGTCCGCTACGCCCCTGGCCCGAGTCCGTTCCCGCCCCAGGGAAGACCGTAGGCAGAAATGGTTTACGAACGGTTCACCATGTTTGTTAACTGGCTTGCGAGCGCGGTATGCAGCGCCTATCAACCCTTGAAGAACGAAGGAGATCGACCATGGCCGGGCTTTATCTGGAAGAGTTCGTCGTCGGCCATGTCTTCCGGCACACGCTGCGTAAAACCGTTACCGAAAGCGACAATATGCTGTTTTCGGTAATGACGCTGAATCCGCAGCCGCTGCACATCGATTTCGACTTCGCTGCTAAGAGCGAATGGGGCAAGCCGCTGGTCAATTCGCTGTTCACGCTCGGCCTGATGATCGGGATTTCGGTGAACGACATCACCGTCGGCACCACCATCGCCAATCTCGGTATGAAGGAGACGGTGTTTCCGCATCCGGTGTTCCACGGCGACACCATCCGCGTCGAGACCACGGTGGTGTCGGTGCGCGACTCCAAGTCGAAGCAGGACCGTGGCATCGTCGAGTTCGAGCACCGCGCCTACAACCAGAACGATGTGCTCGTCGCCAAATGCACAAGGCAGGCGATGATGATGAAAAAAGCGGCCTGACCGATGCGTTCGTTGCTCTTCGTTCCCGGCGATTCCGAAAAGAAGCTGGAAAAGGCGTTTGGCGCCGGCGCCGACGTGGTCATCGTCGATCTCGAGGATTCGGTCGCGTCACAAAACAAGGCTTTGGCACGCGACATCGCCGCACGCTTCATCACCGAACAACGGCATCAAACCAAGTCCGCGGTCTATATACGCATCAACGATCTCTCGACCGGCTTGCCGGACGACGATCTGGCGGCACTAGTTCCGGCAAAGCCCGACGGCATCATGCTGCCGAAGTCGAACAGCGGACAGGATGTCCAGCATCTCTCGGCAAAACTCAGGGTGCACGAGGCCGAAGGCGGGCTGCCCGATGGTGCAATAAAAATCCTGCCAATCATCACCGAAACAGCCGCTGGCGTGCTGGCGGCTGCGACCTACGCCAACGCAAGTGCGCGGCTCGTCGGCGTCACTTGGGGCGCGGAAGATCTATCGGCCGCGATCGGTGCGCGCACGGCGCGCGACGAGAACGGCCGCTACACCGATGTGTTCCGTTTCGCCCGCACCATGACCATCCTCGCCGCAAGTGCTGCGGAAGTCGCGGCGATCGACACGATTTTTCCCAGTTTTCGCGACATGGCGGCCTTCGAGGCGGAATGCGCCAAGGCAGAGCGCGACGGCTTTACCGGCAAGATGGCGATCCATCCGACACAGGTGCCGGTCATCAACGCCGCCTTCACGCCGTCGACCGAGGCGGTGAAACACTCCATGGCGATCATTGCCGCATTCGAAGCGGCTGGAAATCCCGGCGTGGTCGGCATCGACGGCAAGATGTACGACCGGCCGCATCTCAAGCTGGCCGAGCGGCTTCTGGCGCGAGCCAGAGCGGCAGGAATCTCTGTTTAGTCTTTTCCCCAGCCCTAATCTTTTCCCCAACGAGGCCGGCGCATCGAGAATATCTCGCTGACGCTGGCATAGTCCATATAGCCGAGACGGCCGACATTGCCCGCCCTGACGATATCGAACATGCCGTCGTTCAGGAATGCGTCGTCGATATGCACGCCGACAACTTCGCCGGCAACGACGACGGCGCTCGTCGTCCCGTCCAGCGCCTTTGGCCGCAAGATCTCCGTCACCCGGCATTCAAGCGCCGCCGGCGCTGCCGCCACGCGGGGCGGCGCAACAAGACGCGACGGCGCCATGGCGAGATCGGCATAGTCGAATTCGCTGACGCCGCGCGGCGCATCGACCGCCGTGCGGACCATTTTTTCCGCGAGATCGCGGCTGACGAGATTGGCGACGAACTCGCCTGTCTCTTCGGCGAAGGTGGCGCTGTCCTTCTCGCCTTCGGACGAAAACCAGACGATGAAGGGTCGCGTCGAAAAAGCATTGAAGAAGGAATAAGGAGCGAGGTTGAGCTTGCCGGCCTTGTTCACCGTCGAGATCCAGCCGATCGGCCGTGGCGCCACGATCGCCTTGGACGGGTCATGCGGCAGCCCGTGACCTTTTGACGGCTCGTAAAACATTCAGCCGACCCAAGGCCCGGCATAATCGGCATAGAGTTTTGCCGGATCAGGCCGCGGCCGCTCCGGCGCCGGCCCTTGATAGGAGCCGACATGGACGAAGCCGACGACGCGCTCGTGCGGCGCCAGCCCTAGGATCGCCCTGCCCTCCGGCACATCGGAATACCAATTGCTGATCATGTTGGTGCCATAGCCCAGCGCATTGGCTGATATCATGAGGTTCATCGCCGCCATGCCGCCGGACAGGAACATTTCCCATTGCGGGATTTTTGGGTTGTCCTTCGGGCTCGACACCACGCCGATCACCAGCGGCGCGCGTGAAAAACGCGCCAGTTCCTGGCTGCGGCGGCCTTCCGGCAGCGGCCCTTCGCGCTGTTCGGCAAGTGCTGCCAGCTTCTTGCCGATCTCGACGCGTGCCTCGCCCCGGTAGAGGATGAAGCGCCAAGGCTCGAGGCGGCCGTGGTCCGGCACCCGCGAGGCAGCGGCAATCATCGTCGAGATGTCAGCGTCGCTGGGCGCCGGTTCCTTCAATTCCGGGATCGGTGCGGAATTTCGGGTCAGCAGAAAGTCGATGATCGGCGACGCCATGGGCGCTAGTCTCCTGGTGGAATTTGAGCTGAAGCGCACCATCGGGACATCGGGCGGCTCGGGCATTGGCGCGGCGCGCCGGACAAAGAGTTCTCTAGCAGAAGCTGATCGGACTCTTAAGCCTTGAAATTGCCACCGCCTTGGGCTTCAACGCAAGGCATGTTTGAGGGGACATTCCGTCTTTTCCTGATCTTGCTCGCTGCCGCACTGTTGATGGTGCCGGTTTCGCTTGCCGTCGCGCAGGATGTGGACGGCCTCGGCGATCTGAAGCTTCCCGGAATTTCGAGCTACGCACCTCCGAAAAGCGAGACATCGCTGGCACTGGGGAGCAGTGGGGCGATCACGCTGTCGGCGCAATTGACCGACAAGGGCGCCGACATCACGCGCGGCATCGTCTGGCGCGTCTTCAAGCCTGAGCCCACTGGCGACGGCAAGCTGCCGATGGTCGCCTCCGCCCATGGCGGCAGCGCGGTGTTTCAGCTCGAGCCCGGCAGCTATCTGGTTCATGCCTCCTATGGCCGGGCCGGCGCCACCAAGCGCATCACCGTCGGCAAGGACGCCAAGCGCGAAAGCCTCGTGCTCGATGCCGGCGGACTCAAGCTCGATGCCGTGCTGTCGGGCGGGGTGCGCATACCGCCGAAGAAACTGCGCTTTTCGATCTATGAGGGCCAGGCCGAAGCCAATCACGATCGCGCCCTGATCATACCCGACGTCGAGCCGAACAGCGTCGTGCGGCTGAACGCGGGCGTCTACCACGTCGTCTCGACCTATGGCTCGGTGAATGCGGTCATCCGCTCTGACATCCGCGTCGAGGCCGGCAAGCTGACCGAAGCGGCCGTCGAGCATCGTGCGGCGGAGATGACCATGAAGCTAGTACGCGAGCCGGGTGGAGAGGCGATTGCCGACACCTCCTGGTCGTTGCTCAACGAATCCGGCGATCCCATCAAGGAAACCGTCGGCGCCTTTGCTTCGATGGTGCTTGCCGAGGGCGACTACACCATCATCGCCAAGAACCGCGACCGCATCTACCAGAAGGATTTTACGGTCGTGGCCGGGCAGAACCAGGAAATCGAGGTTCTCGCCACGGAAGCCTCGGCGATCGATCCCCAAGAAGGCGCAGACTGAACGGCCCGGACACTGCCGTCCAAGTTTAGGATCCGCCGCATGGTTTGCCGATCAGGCCGCCTTGCGCATGCGTCGCGGCAGGAACTGGCCGCGGCCGCGCGATTCGGTGGGCGCCAGATCGAAAACGCCACGATGGAGGCGGTCGAGCAAAGCCTTGCGGTCGCGCAGCGGCTCCAGTTCGTCCCATCCCAGCACGTCGCCGACGCGCACGTCGATTGACTTGCCGGACAGCCGCGCGAATTCGTGGATGAGCAGCGAAGTACGTAGCGTCAGCGAAGCCCTGCCGACGAACTTCGCCACGCGCCCGTCACGCTCAGCCATATTCATCGGTCCGCTGACCAGGTGAAACAGCCGGCCGTTCTGACCGGAAAAATGCATTGGGATAACCGATGCCTTGGCATCCTGGACGAGACGGGCCGGAAACATTTTCCATGGCAGATCGCGCGCCCGGCCAAAACCTTTCGGCGCGGTGGCGACGCCGCCCGCAGGGAAGACGACGATGATGACGCCCTCCTTCAGCAACCGCACCGCCTCATGGCGCACCGCCATGTTGTTCTTCAGCGCGTCCTTGGTCTCGGAAAAGTCGATCGGCAGCGAATAGGGCTCCATCTCGCGGATCTTGAGCAGATCCTTGTGGATCATGACACGGAACGGGCGCTGAAGCTGCTCGGCCAGCGAGAGCACCGCAATGCCATCGCCGATGCCGAACGGATGATTGGCGACGATCACCAACGGCGTGCCGGGCAGGTTTGCCGGCGGCCATTGGCCGGCGGTCCGCACCCGGACGTCGATCAGTTCCAGCATGCGGCTGAACACGCGCTCGTCGGTCGGCACCACATGGCGGCGCCAAAAATCATAGAGCGCCGCGAAACGATCGCGGCCGGACAGGCCTTCGATGGAATGGATGAACCAGCGCGTCAATGCCGGCTGATGCGGACTGGCATAGGAAAGCTCGGGAAACGGTCTTTCGCGCATCTTCAGCTTGAGCATGAGGGCTCGTTACAAGGCTGGCGTGACAAGCATGTGAAATGGCGGGGATTT